>QGSR01000007.1 GCA_003387805.1 Bacillota bacterium
GCTTCGGCCCCACGCCAGCAACGACAGGCTTTGCAGCGCGTTCAGTTCCCGGTCGTCGAAGCCGCCGGCGGCGTAGACCGTCAGATGGTCGATGGCGCCGTCGTTGTCCTCGTCGGTGGGCAGGAAAAACGCGTGGCGATGGCCCCGGGCCGGGCCGGCCCCTTCGTGGCCGCTCAGGGCGGCGGAAACGTTCCCGCCGAACAGGCGCCCGCAGCGGCCCATCGCGTACGCCCGGGCCGCCTCGCCCAGCCGCAGCGTCCGCCGCACGTGGGGCAGTCCCTGGCCCGCGGCGCCGGCCAGCTCGTAGCGGACGGCCACGGGAAGGTGGCGAGCCGGCGGGGCGGTCGTCCCGGCGCCCGGCGCCGTCGCCGCGTCGTTGGTGTTCCTTCGAGCCGAGTGCGATTCCGTAGACTGCGGCACCGAAAGCCCTCCTTCAATGCTCCTCCCAAAGTGCTTCCATTCATGCCGTGGGCGGGGAAGTCCTGGCGCCTGTCCGGGCATGGGGCGCCGGGCGCCCGGAACGCGAGGCCCCTTCGGCAGCATGAAAGGCGCGGGACCATTGACGAGCAGCGGCAGGATACGATATTGTATTAATACATAGAGACAATGTGCGGCGCCCGAGGGAACTGCCGCATCGGCGCACCATGGGGTCGGGTGAGAGGGCGAATGTCGTGCGGTGGCGTGTGAATCCTCACAGCGGCGTGCCCCTGTACGTGCAAATCGAGGAGCAGATCAAGACGGCCATCGTCTCCGGCGTGCTGCAGGAGGGCGACCGCCTGCCCACCGTCCGGGAGCTGGCGCTGGAGCTGACCATCAACCCGAACACGGTGGCCCGGGCGTACCGGGAGCTGGAGCGGGCCGGCTTCATCGACACCACGCCGGGACGGGGCACCTTCGTGAAAGCGGTGCAGGCGCCGCCGATGCCGGAGGAGGAACGCCGCCACCGCCTTTCCTCCGTGGTGGACGTGATGCTGACCGAAGCGCGGGCCTTGGGGTTTGCCGACGACGAAATCGTGGAAGCGGTACGGTCGGCGCTCCGCGGGGAGCCGGGCGCCGGGGCGGGCCACGAGCCGCGCGGCGGTGCCGACGACGCCGCGGACGGCGGGCCCGGTCACGGAGCCAACGGCGGGCCCGGCGGCGGGGAGGGCGCCGAGGGCGGCGCCGGAAGGAGGCGATAAGGATGACTTGGAACGAAACCGACGCGGCCGTCATCTGCGAAGGCCTGACCAAGCACTACGGCGCGAAAGTGGCCGTGGCCGGCGTCGACTGGGTCGTTCCGAAAGGCAGCGTGACGGGGCTGGTGGGGCCCAACGGCGCGGGGAAGACGACGACGCTGAAAATGCTCATCGGCCTCGTGCACCCGACGGCCGGGCGGGCGCGGGTGCTGGGCCTGGACGTGGCCGCGGACGACCTGGCCATCCGGCAGCGCACCGGCTACATGGCCGAAGACGACGCGCTGTTCCGCTGGATGACCGCCGAGGACGCGCTGAAGTTCTCGCGCCTTCTGTACCCGGCGTGGAGCGACCAGGTGGCCAGGGAGACGCTGGATTTGTTCGGCCTGCCCGCCAACGTGCCCGTGGCCAAAATGTCCAAGGGCATGAAGCGCCAGCTCGCGCTGACCCTGGCGGTGGCGCAGCGGCCCGAGCTGCTCATCCTGGACGAGCCCACGTCCGGCCTGGACCCGGAGCGCCGGCGGGACTTCCTCAACGTCATCCTCAAGTCCGTGGCCGCCGAGGGTGCGACGGTCATCATGTCGTCGCACCAGCTGCACGAAATCGAGCGGGTCGCGGACCGGGTGGCTTTCATGCGGGAAGGGCGCATCGTGCGCGAAAGCGACCTGGACGCGCTGAAAGAAGCGTCGCGGCGCATCCGGGTCATCTTCCAGGGCGACCCGCCGGCCGACTTGGCCCAGTGGCCCGGCGTCCGCCGGGTGGAGGCCGACGGCCGCCTGCATATCCTCCACGTCAGTGACGTGGACGCCGTGACGGCCCGGCTGAAGACCCACAATCCGTTCGTGGTCGAGGTCATCGAGCAAAATTTGGAAGAGCTGTACTTCGAAACGGCCCGGCGGGAGGAGGAGAGGCCATGAGCGGCGCGGTCCGGGCGCTGCTGTTCAAAGAGCTGCGGGAGGGACGCTGGAAGTACTTGATCGCCGCCGTGGTGCTCGTGGCGCTGGGCGTGTCCATTCCCGTGACGCATCAATTTATCGCGGGCATGCTGGAGCAGTACATGGACGACCCGGCCGTGCCGCAGGCGCTGCGGGACCTGCTGCCGCCGGATTTGCTGGAAATGTCGACGTACCTTTGGACCAACTGGCACGCGAAAAACTTGTACCAAACGGTGGCCGTCATCGCGCTGGTGTTCGGCTCCGGCGCCGTGGCGGGCGAGTTCAGCCGCGGCACCGCCCCGTACCTGTTCTCCCGGGCGGTGGTGCGCAGGAGCGTCCTGGCGGTCAAGACCGCCGTCGATCTGGCCGGGATGGCGCTGGCCATGCTGCTGGGCACGGCGGCGCTGGACGTGACGGCTCGAATTGCCCACGGCTATGCCGTTTCGGGCGCGTTTTACGCCGGGCTGGTGCCGGCCCTGGCCGGCAGCGTTTTCGTGTACGGCTTGGCGCTGCTGATCTCCACCCGCATTGATGATCCCGTCAAAGCCGGTGTGGCGGCCGCCGTGGCCGCGGCGCTCTTCTCGATACCGACGTTCGTGCCCGCCTGGCGCCAATGGTCCGTGTACGTGCAGATGACGGGGCGGTCGCTGTTCGAGACGGGCACGTTTCCATGGCTGCCGGTCCTCGTCATCGCGGCGCTGGCGGCGGCGCTTTTGGCCGCGGCCGCTTACAGCCTGGAGCGGCGGGACATATAACAATGAGCGCGGGGCGGGCTCGGGAGCAATCACGCCGGCGGCGCCGGCGCCGGAAGATGCCGGCGGCGAAAGGGACGCGCCCGGGAGCGCCGAAAAATGGAAGCGGAAACGGCCCGGGCACGCCGGGGCCGCAGCAGAGGTGATGCTCTTGATGAGCGGTGCGGAGACGCGCACACGCCGCGGTTCTGAAGAAGAAATCGTGTTTATGCCGCCGGCGGCGCCCAAGTCGCCGTGGGTCACGATTTTCTTGGCGTTCGTCGTGGTGGCGTCGCTGCTGCCTTTGGGCCTCTACGTGTATTACGGCACGGTGCAGAGGTCGCTGGAGCTGGCCGTCGAGCGCGAAGGGCTGTCCGTGCGCTTCGGCGTCGGCCGCATCGACATCCCGTGGGAAGATATGGCCGGCGTCGCTTACGTCGAGCAGCCGGCGCGCATGGGCCGGGTGGCCGGCGCCGGCCTGCCGGGGCTGCAGATGGGCTGGTACCGCCTGGAAGGCTACGGCCGGGTGTACCGCCTGACCACCGCGGCGCGGCCGGTGGTGTACGTCGACACGCGGCCGGACGCCGGCAGCGCGCGGCCCGGCACGCGGTACGTTTTCAGCCCGCAGGACGCGGAACGGTTCGCCGCGCTGCTCCAGGCCATGCGGGCGGGCGCTGGAGCGGAAGGCGCGCCGGGGGCCACGTTCGGGCGCGGGGGGGGGGGGGGGCGGGGCGCGGTGCCGATCGCGGCCGTGGTCCGGTCCGCGCCGGGGCCGTCGGTGATGGTTGACCCGCTCATGATCATTTCGCTGCTGGTGACGGCGCCGCTGGTCTTCATCATCCTTTACTTCGCGCGCAAAGGGGCCAGGGGCCTGCGGTACGCCGTGGGGCCGCAGGGCGTCGTCGTTTACCACCTGGGCAGGAAAGTCTACCGTTGGGACGCGGTGCGGGACGTGCGGCGGGTCGACGAGCCGCTGCCGCGCGTGTGGCGCCTCATGGGCGCGGCGCTGCCGGGCTATTACGCCGGCGATTTTACGGCGGGCCCGCTGGGCTCGCTGAAGGTGTACGCCACACGGCTCAAGCCGCCGCTGGTGCTCATGGAGACCCGACTGGGCAAAGTATTGATCTCGCCGGAGGACGTGGACGGTTTCATGGCGGCGGTGGCGGAGCACCGCCCGTCCGGACCGTAAGGAGGTTGATGCAATGCTGCTGGCGACGACGGACACGCTGAACGCGGAGTACGAAGTGCTGGGCATGGTGAAGGGCAGCCGCGTGCGCGCCCGGCACTTGGGGCACGACATCGTGGCGGCCCTGCGCAAGTTGGTGGGCGGCGAAATCTCGGAGTACGCCCAGCTGCTGGAGGAGACCCGGGAAGAGGCGATTCAGGCCATGATCGCGGAGGCGCGAAAACTGGGCGCGGACGCGGTCATCGGCGTGCGCATGATGTCCAACTCCATCACGGCGGGCGCGGCGGAGATGGTCGTCTACGGCACGGCGGTGCGGTTCAAGCGCTGACCGGCGGGACGGCGCGGATTCCGCCCGCGGATTCCGGCTGCGGATTCAGCCCCTAGTTTTCGGAGCGCATGCCCGGAAACATCAGCGCCGACTGGCGCCACACCCGCTGCACTTTCGGCACCGCCAGCTGCAGGCACTGCTGCGCGTAGTCGCGCGCTTCCTCCTTGTTGCGGGCCTTGAGCGCCTGGAAAAACGACGGGCGCGCGGCCCGCAGCCGGTGGGGCGACGGCTCGCCCAAAGGATCGGGGATCAGGGACAGGTAGTCTTCACCCATCGTCTTGACGATCAGGTAACTCAGCAGCACTTTGACCAGGCCGCTGAACCGTTCTATCTGGTAGTCGGCGGCCGCCTCCTCGGCGGCGTCCCACAGTGATTCCAGCTCTTCCGGGCGCAGGTTCACGGGTTTCCCTCCCGAATTGTTCCCGTGTTATATTGTACCATTGTTGACTAGGTGTGGGCGGGTGGATAAGATGGGGGCACACCGCCGCAAAGGAATGGTGCCCATGGCGGCCCGGCCAGCGGTCAGCGGCATGCTCGCGCTCTTGCTCCTCTATTCCACGCTCTCCGTCAGTTTCGGCGTGCTCCCGGCGTCCGCGGCCGGCGAGGACGACGTCCCGCCGGAAATGCAGGCCCGGGCGGAAGCGGTGTTCGCCCGCATCGCCGACGCGCTGGCGCCCGAGCACGACATTCACGGCAACTACACCATCCAGGTCGTGCGGGAGAAAGTGCCCAACGCGTGGATCAACCGCAGCAACGAAATTTTCGTCAGCACCGGTCTGATGGAGCTGCTGGCCACCGACGATCAGCTGGCGGGCGTCATCGGCCACGAGATCGCCCACGGCACGCTGGGCCACATACCGCACCGCATCAATCAAAGCGTGTGGACGGCCTTTGCCGTGCTGGCGCTGGGCATCGCCGCGGGATCCAGCGGGTCCTCGGACTGGGGCGGCCTGCTCCACATGCGGGACTTGTTCTTGTTCGCCTACAGCCGCGACCAGGAGGCGGAAGCGGACCTGGTGGGCATGCAGTACGCCCGGGCCGCGGGCTACAAGCCGGAAGGGCTGGTGGAGGCGCTGCTGCTCATGGACCGGGAGCGGCGCAGCCTGCCGCCGGATTCGCCGTGGCACGACGTGTACCGCACGCACCCGCCCATTCCGCAGCGGGTGTCCGAGCTGCGGTTCGTGCTGACGACGGAGCAGGTGCTGCAGGCGGCGCCGGCCTCGCCGCCGCTGACGGCGGAGGCGCCGGCTAGCCCCGAGGACGCGGCCGTCACGTTCGCCCGGGCGCTGCTCAGCGGCGACGCGGAAGGCGCCCGGCGAGTGCTGCTGCGCACGGCCGGCGCCGGCGGCCCGGCGGAGGGCCGCGAAGACGCGGTGCGCACGTGGATTCAGGACAACGCCCACGCGGTGGATCCCGCCTGGGCGGCGTCGTCGGGGGAAATCGTGGCCGGCGGAGGCGGCGATGCCGCTTTCGGCTTTGACGCCACCGTGGTCGTGCGGCTGATGCGTCCGGCGCCGGGCGGCGTCCTTGAAGGCGGCGCCGCGGACGGCCCGCCCGGCGACGCGGTCGTCAGCCCCGAGCTGTCCGTCACTGTGCGGCGCAGCGCGGCGGGCTGGTTCGTGGTGGCGTGGCAGTGGCGGCGGGACGCACCATAGGCGGCTGAAAACGAGAAAGCGGCGCGGCCCGCGGTGAGCACCGCGGACCCGCGCCGCTTTTGCGCGCCGTCCGGACGCAGCCGGCGGAACTTTACGAGACGGCCTTCTCGTAGTTCTCCTTCACGGCCGCCCAGTTGACGACGTTCCAGAAGTTCTCGATGTACTCCGGACGCCGGTTCTGGTACTTGAGGTAGTACGCGTGCTCCCACACGTCCAGGCCGAGAATGGGCGTGTCGCCGTTCATCAGCGGGTTGTCCTGGTTCGGCGTGCTGTACACCTTCAGGTTGCCGTCGCGGTCCACGACGAGCCAGGCCCAGCCGCTGCCGAAGCGGGTGGCCGCCGCCTGGGAAAACTCTTCCTTGAACGTCTCGAAGCTGCCGAACGCCTTCAGGATGGCCTCGGCCAGCGAGCCCTGGGGCGTGCCGCCGGCGTTGGGCCCCATGATGGTCCAGAACAGCGAGTGGTTGGCGTGGCCGCCGCCGTGGTTGCGCACCGCCGTCTGGATGTCGGCCGGAATGTTCTTGAAGTCGCGAAGCAGCTCTTCGACGGTTTTGTTCTGAAGCTCGGGATACTTCTCGAGCGCCGCGTTCAGCCCGTTGACGTACGCCTGATGGTGCTTGGTGTGGTGGATCTCCATCGTCTGCGCGTCGATGTACGGCTCCAGCGCATCGTACGCGTACGGCAGGGCGGGCAGTTCATGTTTGGCCATGTGATGGACCCCCTCCTTGAGATTTTCGGCAGCCGCTCCCCCGCGGCTGACTTCGTACACAGCTTGTATTATAGCACATTCCGCGCCGGCCTGCCGGGATCCGTCGGCCGGCCGCCGGTCGGCGCGACGACCGGCCCGCGCCCGAAGGCCCGGCGCGGCCCGCGGATCTCGTCCGGCGGGCGCCGCGCCCGCCGGGGGGCCGGAGGACAAAAAAACAAGCCTCCGTGAGGAGGCTTGCCAATTGTTCCGGGGTGCTCAGCGCTGCTCCTGAACCAGCTCCACCGGCCCGTGAATGCTGATGATGCACGCCAGGCGATGGCCTTCCTTGATCAAGTCGTCGCCCAGCATGTCGCGCTCTTCCTCGCGCACGGGCGACAGGTTCTCCATGCCTTTGAGAATGCGCACCGTGCACGTGTCGCACGAGCCTTCCTTGCAGCTGTAGTCCAGGTCCACGTTGCGCTCGAGGGCGGCGTCCAGCAAGTTTTCGCCGGCCCCCCCCTGGCACCTCGTGCGGGGTGCCGCCCATGGTGGGGGGGTGGGGCGCTCCGGGTCCTCCCGCCGGCGCGGCTCCTGCGGGAGCTTCGGCCGTGGCTGCCGCGGCGTCGGCCTCGGCCGGGGCGGCGTCGGCGGCTTCCGCTTCCGCCGCGGCCGGGGTGGCGGCCGGAGCGGCGGCCGCGACGCCGGGCGCGGCGGCCACGAACCCGCCGGCGGCTATCTTCCGGGCCAGCGCCTCCTCGACCACTTTCTCGAGTTCGGCCATGGTCTGCTCGTCAAGCGTCGCGCCTCGCCGGGACGTGAGCTGTTGCACGACGGCGGAGATGAAAAATCCTGCGAGGATGCCGATCAGCAGCATCTCGGCTGCAGCTGGCGTCATGGCGAAACTACCCCTCTTCCATTGAGTCGACGCGAATACACATCGTCATAGTAACACGCGCCGCGGCAAATTTCTACATTTCCCGGCCCTTCCCCCGCCGGAAAGCCGATGAAAATCGGTTGCATTTTCTATTGGGAGGAAATGGGCCTCCTAGAACAGAAACGTCCCATTATTGCGCCGCGGGGTGCGGCGGACGCGGGCGGGTTGGGGCGCCGCCGGCCGACAGGCCGCCGCGCGGAGCCGCCGGCGCGGCGCGGCAAAGCAATGCTTCACGAAGTGAAGGGGGCGCTTCCGTTGAGACGGGGACTCATTGTGCTGCTGCTGACTCTTGCCTTGGTCGTTTCGGCCGCGGGCGCGGCAGCCGCCCAGACGCTGCGGGTGGGCGTCAACGCCGCGTTCCCGCCTTTTGAGTACATCGACGACGAGACGGGTGAGTACGTCGGGTTCGACATGGCCCTCATCCGGGAAATGGCCGCTCGCATGGGCATGGAAGTGGAAATCATCAATACCGCGTGGGACGGCATCATCCCCGGGCTGCTGGCGGGGCATTATGACGTCATTATTTCGGCCATGACCATCACCAACGAGCGGGCGCAGGCCGTAGACTTCTCCGACCCGTATTTCGCCACGGGCCAGGTCATCGTGGTGCATGCCGGCGACGACAGCATCCAGACGCCGGCGGATCTCGCGGGCAAAGTGGTGGCGGTGCAGATCGGCACCACCGGGCACTTCGCCGCGGAGCGCATCGAGGGCGTGGCCAGCGTGGACCACTACCAGTTCGCGCCGGAGGCGTTTCTGGCCCTGAAGACCGGGCGGGCCGACGCGGTGGTGGTGGACGAGCTGGTGGCCATCCAGGAGATTCGGGCCAATCCCGGCGAGCTGAAGGTGGTGGGCCAGCCGTTCACCGTGGAGTACTACGGCATCGCGCTGCGCAAGGGCCGCGAAGACCTGCTCCGGGCTATCAACCGGGCCTTGGCCCAGGTGCGGGCCGACGGCACGTATGATGAGCTGTACCGGACGTGGATCCTCGGGGAGTAAGCCGGTACCGCCGGTGCGCGTGACGGTGCGGCCGCAGCCGGCCCACGGGCCGGCTGCGGGCCGCCGGGGAGCCAAACTCGGAGCCAAGGGCGTTGCGAAGCCCTTCAACATCTAAAGGAGGTCTTGGGCATGCGCAGGAGTCTTGTCGCACTGTTGGCGGCCGTCTTGATGCTGGGGACGGTCACCGGGCTGGGGGCCGCGCAGGTGCTGCGCGTCGGCTCGGACGTCGCGTATCCTCCCTTTGAGTTCGTGGACGAAGCGACGGGTGAGTTTGTGGGCTTTGACATGGACATCATCCGCGAGGTGGGCCGGCGCCTGGGCATGGAGGTCGTCATCGAGAACGTGGCCTGGGAAGGCATCATCCCGGGCCTGCTGGCCGGGCACTATGACGTCATCATCTCGGCCATGACCATTACCGACGAGCGGGCGCAGGCCGTGAACTTCTCCGACCCGTACTTCGCCACGGGCCAGGTCATCGTGGTGCGGGCCGACGACGACAGCATCACGGCCCCGGCGGATTTGGTGGGCAAGCGGGTGGCCGTGCAGATCGGCACCACCGGCCAGTTCGCCGCCGAGTCCATCGAGGGCGCCATCGTGGAGCACTACCCGCTGACGCCCGAGGCGTTCCTGGCGCTGAAGCTGGGCCGGGCCGACGCGGCCGTGGTGGACGAGCTGGTGGCCATCGAAGAGGCGCGGGCCAACCCGGGCGAGGTCAAGGTGGTCGGCACGCCCTTCACCATTGAGTACTACGGCATCGCCATGCGCAAGGACCGGGAGGACCTGCTGCGGAACATCAACCGGGCCCTCGCGCAGATGAAGGCCGACGGCACGTACGACGAGATTTACGAGCGCTGGTTCGGCACGAACTAAGAGCCGCTTCCAGAAACCGCTGAACGGAGCGGGGGTCGCGGACCGGCGGTCGTGACCGCGGCCCCCGCCCTCTTCTGCTTGCGCCGCGGGTTGAAAGGGGCAGCCGGCCGTGGGACTTGATTGGGGCCTTATCGTGCGATCGCTCCCGGCCTTGGGCCAAGGCGCCGTGACGACGCTGACGCTGACGGTCATCTCCATCAGCCTCGGCCTCGTCCTCGGCACCGTCATCGGCCTGATGCGCCTGGCGCGCATCTGGATGGTCGGGGCCGTCGCGTCGGCATACGTCTGGTTTTTCCGGGGAACACCCCTGCTGATTCAGCTGTTCCTTATTTACTACGCCATGCCGCCGCTGCTGGGCATTACGCTGGACCGGTGGCAGGCGGGGATTATCGCTCTGAGCCTGAATTCGGCCGCGTACATCGCCGAAATCGTGCGGGCGGGCATTCAGTCCATCGACGTCGGGCAGACCGAGGCGGCCCAGGCGCTGGGCCTGACCAAATTCCAGACGGCTTGGTTCATCATCCTGCCCCAGGCGTTCCGGCGCATCATTCCCCCGCTGGGCAACGAATTCATTTTGCTCCTGAAAGATTCATCGCTGGTGTCGGTCATCGCGCTGGAAGAGCTGCTGCGGGCGGGCCAGCTCATCGTGACGCGCACGTTCAAGCCGGTGGAAATTTATGCGCTCATCGCCATCATTTACTTGATCATGACGTCGGCCATCTCCGTCCTGGTCACGTTCACCGAGCGGTGGCTGCGGGTGGAAACCCGGGGCGACCAGCGGCGGACCCGGGGGGCGCGCGGCGTTGCCCGCGCCGGCGCGCCCTGATATAATAGGCGACGGAAGGCGGAGGTGATATGCGTGATCACGGTTACTGAACGAGCCGCCGAAAAGCTGAAGGAAATCATGGAGGCGGAAAACCGGGCGGGCCAGGCGCTGCGCATCATGGTCAGGGCCGGCGGCTGCAGCGGTTATTCCTACGCCATGGGTTTCGATACAGAGCAGCATGAGGAAGACATCGTCTACGAGCAGCACGGCATCCGCATGATGGTGGATCCGTTCAGCATGCGGCTGCTGGAGGGCACCCAGGTGGACTGGGTCGACACGTTGATGGGCGGCGGGTTCGCCATCAACAACCCCAACGCGGTGCGGACGTGCGGCTGCGGCCAGTCGTTCCGGACCGCGGAGGACGAGGGCGAGCCCGAGTTTTGCTGAAGCCCGGCCCGCGGCCCGGACCCGAGTCCGGCGTGCCGAG
This sequence comes from Bacillota bacterium, assembly GCA_003387805.1. Classification (GTDB taxonomy): domain Bacteria; phylum Bacillota; class Limnochordia; order Limnochordales; family ZCTH02-B6; genus CALJUZ01. The sequence continues at coordinate 10,752 of QGSR01000007.1, forward strand.
TATGGTGCAGGTTCCGGCGTCGGACGGGGATGAAGCGTGGATGCGCTTGGCGCTGGAGGAGGCCCGCCGGGCCGCCTCCGGCGGCGACGTGCCCGTGGGCGCCGTGGTGGTGCGCGACGGCGCCGTCATCGGGCGGGGCCACAACCGGCGCGAGCAGGACCACGATCCGACGGCGCACGCCGAAATCATCGCCATTCGCGAAGCGGCCGCGGCCGTGGGCGCGTGGCGATTGACAGGAAGCACGTTATACGTTACAATCGAACCTTGCCCGATGTGTGCAGGGGCGCTGGTGCTGGCCCGGATTGACCGGCTCGTCTACGGGGCCGCGGATCCGAAAACCGGCGCCGCGGGTTCCCTCTACAACATCGTGCAGGACGAGAGGCTGAACCATCGCCTCGCCGTCACGGCGGGCGTGCTGGAGAGCGAATGCCGCGAGCTGATTCGCTCGTTTTTCCGGCAGCGCCGCCAGCCGAAAACGTAGCGGTCAGTGTTTGCACGGAGGGGTTGCGGAGCGGCCGAACGCGGCGCACTCGAAATGCGTTAGGCGGTAACCCCGCCTCGTGGGTTCAAATCCCACCCCCTCCGCCAATTTTTATACATCAGGAAGGGTGCTGGAGCGGCCGAACAGGCACGACTGGAAATCGTGTGCGCCTTCACGGGCGCCGAGGGTTCAAATCCCTCCCCTTCCGCCAGCGCAAACGGGTCCCGGAACATCCGGGACCTTTCTTTATGTTCCGAGGCAAACAACAAGCCCCGGCGCATGCGCCGGGGCTTGTTGGAGCGCAGGTTCATCTATGTTCAGCGGCGACGCGGCGCGTGCCGTCGCAGGGTTAGGCCTCCGCTGCCTTGGCCGCCTGGACTTCCAGCTCGATGGTGACTTCGTCGCCCACCAGGAAGCCGCCGGCCTCCAGCGGAGCGTTCCACGTCAGGCCGAAGTCCTTGCGGTTGACCTTGGCCTTGGCGCTGAAGCCGATCTTCTCGTTGCCCCACGGGTCCACGGCCTTGCCCAGGTACTCGGCCTCCAGGGTGACGGGCTTGGTCACGTCGCGGATGGTGAGCTCGCCCTCGATGGTGTAGCTGTTTTCGCCGGTCTTGGTGACCTTGGTGCTCTTGTACGTCAAGTGCGGATACTTTTCCACCTCGAAGAAATCCGCGGACCGCAGGTGGTTGTCGCGGTCTTCGTTGCGCGTGTCGACGCTGGCCGCGTCAATCTTCACTTCCACCTCGGCGTCGGTCCAGTCGTCGGGGTTGCCCTTGATGGTGCCCTCAACGCCTCCGAAGCGGCCTTTGACCGTCGTGATCATCAGGTGGCGAATGCCGAATTCGACGATGGTGTGGCTGGGGTCGATGGTCCACGTTGTTTGATTGCTCAAAACGAGTCCGCTCCCTCTTGAAATTTTCCCCCGCTCGGGTTAGCTTATTATTGCCAAGCAGGTTACGTTTTGTAAGCGAGTTCATTATACGCACTGCCTATCCGCGTGTCAAGCATTTTGTGGTACACTAGCGGCGAGAGCGCTTACCCCGTTCTGCGGCGCACTTAGTGTGCCCCATTCTCCGGGCGGAGCGGCGGCACGACACGCCGTTGGGCTTTGCGCCTTGCCAGTGGGGTGGGAACGTTGGTGCTGGAACCGGAAACCCTCGAACGAATGTGTCCCCGCTACGAAGCGGCGGTGCAGCTTTTGGGCAAGAAGTGGACCGGCATGCTGCTGCGGGTGCTGCTGGCGGGGCCCACCAGATTCTCGGAGTTCACCCGGCAAATACCGGACGTCAGCGCCCGCCTGGTGGCGGAGCGCCTGAAGGAACTGGAAGAACACGGCATCGTGGTCCGCACCGTGCATCCGGACCGGCCGGTGACGGTGGAGTACTCGCTGACGGAAAAAGGCCGGGCTCTAGCGCCGGTGGTGGAGGCCATCCAGCGGTGGGCCGAGCGCTGGTGCGACGTGGAGCAAGACCAAACCGAGTCCTGACGATTGCTTCGGCGCCGGCGCGGGCGCTCCGCGGCGCGAAGGGACGGGAGACGGCCCGGACGGGGCAGACTAGGCAGGGGTGTGCTCCGTGCCGGCCGGACTCGGTTTCGTTTCCATCTGCTTGAGCGAAAAGGACTGCTCGCCCGCGGGTGACGTGACCGTCAAGTCGCTGGAGAAGCTGCCGGACGCCGAAGCCCGCATCGGCCGCATTCGGCGCATCGCGAAGCGCAATCTCGCCAACACGCTCCGCATCCTGTCCTTCATGAAGTGGCACGGCTTGTCCGTGTACCGTTTTGCCACGCATCTCATTCCGCTGGCCACCCACGAAGCCACCGCCGGCTGGGAGTGGTGGGCGGACCCCGAGCTGCAGCCGCTGCTGGAGCGCATCGGCCGGGAAGTGAAGCGCCGCGGCTTTCGGGTCAGCACCCACCCGCCGCAGCTGTGCGTGCTGAATGCGCCCGAGCCCCAAGTGTTTCAGTGGGTGGAGAAATACACGGCGTACCACGTGCGTCTGTTCGAGGCCATGGGCCTGGACGAGCGGGCCAAGATCGTGCTGCACGTGGGCCGCCGCTTCGCCGGCGGCGTGGCGGCGGGTTTGCGGCAGGCGGAGAAAAACATGGAGCGGCTGCCGCCCGCGGTCCGCTCCCGCCTGGTGGTGGAGAACGACGACCGCACGTACTCCGCCAAAGACACGCTGAAGCTTTGCCGGCAGGCTGGCGTGCCCATGGTGTTCGACTGGCACCACCATCTGTGCCGCAGCGACGGCGAGGATTTCCGCGACCTGCTCCCGGACGTTTTCGCCACGTGGCGGGACCGGCCGCCCAAGGTGCACCTGTCCAGCCCCAAGGACGGGCGCCGGTCCCGGGCCCACGCCGACTACGTGGACCCGGAGGGGGCCCGGCCCTTTCTGGAGGCCGTCGCGGCGCTGGGCGACTTTGACGTCATGGTGGAGGCGAAGCAAAAGGATTTGGCCGCGCTGCGGCTGCGGGATGATTTTCCCGGGCTGTTCGCCGGCGGGTGAAGCCGCCGCGGGCGCGGCAGCGTTTCCTTGACATGTGTTCGCACCGGGGCATATAATGAACGTGCGCACGGATTTCCCTCCGGAAGCCGTGCGTTCGGCGTCTTTAGGTCACCAGTGTGGCCGTGCTAGGCGGGGAGGTAGCGGTGCCCTGTACCCGCAATCCGCTACAGCGGGGCTGAATTCCCGCCCTAGGCTTCGTTCCTGTGGAGCCTGCCCCGAGTAAGTGGCGTTGACGATCGGGTCTCGCGCAACGGACCTTCGTGAACCCCGTCAGGTCCGGAAGGAAGCAGCGGTAAGCGAATGTGTTCGTGTGCCGCGAGGGTGCTCGATCCGAGCCGGCTGCTCGGGTAACGTCCGGAGGGGCAAGTCGACGGCGGGTGCACGGCTCATTTTTCCCGGCCGGCGGGTTTTCCGCCGGCTTTTTTCTATGGCCCGGCCGGGACGCCCCGGCGGCCCGCGGGGCCGCCGCGCCCGGCGCCGCCCGGCCGTCGTCCGAAAGCGGTGAAGGAAGCCGCGGACCCCCTGACGAAACTAGTCTCGATTCTCCGGGAGGTTTGGCCGGTGGCCTACGTTTCGCTTTACCGCAAATGGCGTCCGCGCTTGTTTTCCGACGTGGTGGGCCAGCAGCACGTGGTGCGCACCCTCAGCAACGCGCTCGGCGAAGGGCGCATCGCCCACGCGTACTTGTTCACCGGTCCGCGCGGCACGGGCAAGACCACCGTGGCCCGCCTCTTGGCCAAAGGCCTCAACTGCGTCAACGGGCCCACCGCTGAGCCGTGCGGGCAGTGCCCTTCGTGCACCCGCATCGCCGAGGGCATGGCCATGGACGTGGTGGAGATCGACGGCGCGTCCAACCGGGGCATCGACGAAATGCGGGAAATCCGGGAGCGGGTGCGGTACGCTCCCACCGAGGGCAAGTACAAGATCTACATTATCGACGAAGTGCACATGCTGACCAACGAGGCGTTCAACGCGCTTCTGAAAGTGCTGGAGGAGCCGCCGGCCCATGTGGTGTTCGTGTTCGCCACCACGGAGCCGCACAAAATTCCCGCCACCGTGGCGTCTCGTTGTCAGCGGTTTGATTTCCGGCGGCTGGGCTCGGCCGACGCCATCGGCCGGCTGAAGCACGTGGCCGCCGCGGAGGGCATCGACGTCACCGACGACGCGCTGGCGCTCATCGCCCGCTACGCCGACGGCAGCCTGCGGGACGGCCTGGGCATTCTCGATCAGGCGCGGGCCTACGCCGACCAGGTGACGGCCGACGTGGTGGCCGACGTGCTGGGCGTCGTGCCGCTGGCCCAGGTGCAGCGGTTCGCCGACGTGCTGGCCGCCGGCGACACCGCGCAGGGGCTGGCGCTGGTGCGGGAGCTGCAGGAGGCCGGCCGGGATCTGCGGCAGTTTCTCAAAGACGCGGCCCGGTACTTGCGGGACGTGTTGCTGCTGGGCGCCGGCGACGAAACCGCGGGCGCGGCCCTCAGCGAGGAGGACCGGGCGGTCCTGGAGCGCCACGCCCGGGAGCTGGAACCGGACCTCATTTTGGAAGCGATTCAGGCGCTGGGCGCGGCCGACGGCGACATGCGCTGGGCCGTGCGCTCCAGCTTGCCCGTGGAGATGGCGGTTATCCGGCTGACCCGGGCCGGGGGCCGGGCGGAAGGGGCGGACGGCGCGGCGACGGCTCCGGCCGGGGGCGCCGCCGCGGCCGGCGGGGATGCGGCGGACACCGCCGCCTTGCTGGCCCGCATCGAGCGCTTGGAGCAGCTGGTCGCGCAGCTGGCCGGCGGCGCCGCGGCCGGTCCTGCCGCGTCCGGGGGCGGGCCGACCGAACCCCGGGACGCGGCGGTTGCCAAGCCGTCCGTGGCGCCCGCGGCCGGCCCGCCCGCCCAGGCGGGAACCGAGGCCGCGCTCGCGGCCGGGGATCGGCTGGCCGCCGTCCTGGCCCACTGGGACACGCTGCACCGGACGCTGCGGGAGCGGCGCCACCTGGAGGTGCAGGCGTTCCTGCGGGAGGGCCGGCCCGTCGCGGTGCGGGGCGACGCCGTCGTCATCGAGTTCCCGCCCCATCGGGGGTTCCACCGCAGCAGCCTGGACACCGAGGCCAACCGCCGCATCCTGGAGGACATTCTGAAACCGCTGCTGGGCTGGGATGTCCGGGTGACGACCACGCTGGCGGGCGAGGAGGAAGCCGGCACGGGAACTGCGCCGGCGGCGGCCGCGCCGTCCTCCGCCGCGCCGGCGGCCAGGCGGGCGCGAGGCTCCGGGGACGGGGCCGTCAGCCAGGGCCCGGCGCCGGGGCGGGAAGGCGGGCGTGCCGCGCAGGCGGCGGCGCCTCCGGATGATCCGGTGCAGCATCCGGCGGTGCAGGAGGCGCTGCGGGTGTTCGGGGGCAAGATCATCGGTGTGGAGCGCCGTGACGCATGACGTCGGGCGTTCGAGGTTTGACTTGGTTTGGGGGTAGGCGCGGGTATGCGCAACATGGGCCGCATGTTGAAACAAGTGCAAAAAATGCAGGCCGACATGATGCGGGTGCAGGAAGAGCTGGCCCAGAAGACGGTGGAGGCCGCCGCGGGCGGGGGCATGGTCAAGGTGGTGGCCAACGGCCACCAGGAAATCGTCAGCATCGCCATTGACCCGGAGGCCGTCGATCCGGAGGACGTGGAGATGCTGCAGGACATGGTGCTGGCCGCGGTCAACGAGGCGCTGCGCTCGGCCAAGGAGATGGCGGCCGACGAGATGGCGAAAGTGACGGGCGGGCTCAACATTCCGGGCATGCCGGGGTTGTAAGCCGCATGCGTCACTACGCCCGGCCCATCGCCCGTCTTGTCGACGAGCTGAACAAGCTGCCGGGCATCGGCCCCAAGACGGCGCAGCGATTGGCCTATCACATCGTCACGGGCAGCAGGCAGGACGCCATCGATCTGGCTCAGGCCATCGTGGAGGCGCGGGAGAAGACGATTTACTGCTCCGTCTGCTGCACCATTACCGACACCGACCCGTGCGCCATCTGCCGGGACGAATCCCGCGACAGGACCACCATCTGCATCGTGGAAGAGCCGAAAGACGTGTTCGTCATCGAGCGCACCCGGGAGTACCACGGCCTCTACCACGTGCTGCACGGCGCGATTTCGCCCATGGACGGCGTCGGCCCGCAGGACCTGAAGATCAAGGAGCTGCTGGACCGGCTGCAGGACGGCGCGGTGCAGGAAGTCATCCTGGCCACCGATCCCAACATCGAGGGCGAGGCCACCGCGATGTACCTGGCCCGGCTGCTGAAGCCTTTGGGCGTCAAGGTGACCCGCATGGCCCACGGCATGCCCGTGGGCGGGGATTTGGAGTACGTCGACGAGGTGACGCTGACCAAGGCGCTGGAAGGCCGGCGGGAACTGTAGGCCCCTGTGGGCGCGCGGCGTCCGCAGCGGCGGGGCCACGGGCCGTCCCGCGGCCCGGCCGCCGGACCGCGCCCAAACGGCCCATCCAAAAAACCCCGCTTTCGCGCCGCGGCGCGGAAGCGGGGTTTCTCACGGCACGCCGGCGGCCGCGCGGCCTCTACTCCGATTGCGAGCGGTACAGATCCATGGACAGGCGCAGGCAGCGGGCCGCGTCCTCGGACTTGCCCGCGGCCTCGTACACTTCGGCCAGCGTCGAGTACGTCTCGATGAGCGACTTGTTGCAGCGCTGCTTTTCGTAGAACGCCACGTTGGACTCCAGCTGCTTGGCCGCGGCTTCCCAGTCTTTGCGGGCAATGAACAGGTTGGCCAGCGAGCGGCGGATGTCGGAGGTGCGCCAGCCGTCCTCGCTGCTGTTGACCGCGGACTGATACAGCTCCACCGCCTGCTTGACGTCGCCTTCCTGCTCGGCCAGCTTGGCCAGAGCCGCCCGCACCCGGCTCTTGCCGTCCGCGTCGCCTTTGGCCTGGGCCACATCCATGGCCCGCTCGAAGAAGGGCATGGCCGCCTTGCGGCCTTCCGAGGACCGCAGCTCGCCCAGGTCCACCAGCGCCCGGACCAAAACAATGTGGTCCAGCACCGAGTCGCAGTAGGCCACGGCCCGCTCGGCCCAGTGGATGGCTTCCCGGCGGTTGCCCCGCTCTTTTTCGACCCGGCTCATGGAGCGGCACAAGTCGCCCCAGCGGTACAGCGTCCTGCACTCGGTGGCCAGCGACTCGGCCCGCTTCAGGTAGCGGTGGGCCGCGTCCCACTTGCGCAGCTGGGCGGCGGTGAGGCCCATTTCGGTCAGCAGCCGCAGCATGGCGAAGGACGGCTCGGTGTCCTTGTGGGGCGCCAAGCCTTCCTCATACAGCAGCAGCGCCTTTTCGTAATACTGCAGCGCCTCTTCGCGCCGGCGCATGCGGTTGTGCACGTCGCCCAGCAGCTGGTCCACTTCCGCCCGGGCCGCGGTGTCGCGGGCCAGGCGGAACTCTTCCGCGGCCAGCTCCAGCGCCTGCACCGCCGCGGGCAGCTGGTCCAGCTCCACCAACGCGTGGGCCCGCCGCCGGTACACCTGGCCGCGGGTGGCGTAGTCCGTGGGCGCGCATTCGGCCAGCGCCTTCTCGTACGTCTGCAGCGCTTCCTCGAACTTCCCCTGTCGTTCCAGCAGTTCCCCCGTGGACAGCATGCGCTGCGCCTCCGACGGAGTCGGCGCCACGTCCGCGCCGTCGTCCAGGAAGTAGCTGACCGGCCGGTTCAGCCGCTGCGCGAAGATGCGCAGGCTTTTCAGCGACGGGCGGGCCTGGTTCTTCTCGATTTGGCTGATGAAGCTCTTCGTGAACTCCTCGCCCGCGAGATCGGCCTGGGTCATGCCCATCTGGCGGCGCAATGCACGCATCTTCTCGCCGAGCGTCATTCCTCGATGCTCAGACACGGCCTGATTCACCCCGTTTTGTTTAAGTCTCGGACTTTCGTTGGGAACATTTGTGCCGGAGTCGTCTAGTTACATTCAAGAGTGAAGGCTCGTACTCCTGCTGGTTAACGTGCAGATGATTATGATAAATGCTTCCTTGAACAACGACGCCCAAACTCCTGCTCAATTGGGTGTGGGAGAAAGGAGAGAAATAAAGTTTTTTTAATTATGGACGCAACCACCCCGGAAATCCCGGCATTTGGGCCACCCGCGGCGGGCGGCCGGGCGCCGCGCCCGGCGGCTGCGGTGCCGGCCGGAGCTCGAGCGCAAACCTTTACGGTGGTATAATGAAACTGGGAAACTGCCCATGCAAGGAGGCCGTCCGCCCGGGTTTGAACCAAAACGAAGCGCCGTTTCTCGAAGCCGTGCAGGCTTATGCCGACGCCGGCATCGTGCCGTTCCATACGCCGGGGCATAAGCAAGGGCGCGGCGCATCCCCTGCGCTGGTGGAGTCGTTGGGCCCGCGGGCGCTGCGCATCGACGTGTCCGACGTGCTCCTGTCCCCTCGCTACAACGACAGCTGGACCGCCGCGCTGTCGGCCGCGGAACGTCTGGCGGCGGACCTCCTGGGCGCGGATTACTGCTATTTTCTGGCCAACGGCACGTCCGGCGGCGTGCACGCCATGGTCATGGCCGCCGCGGCGGGCCGCAAGATCATCGTCGCCCGCAGCAGCCACCGTTCCGTCATCGGCGCCGTCATCTTGGCCGACGCGTGGCCGGTGTACGTGGACCCCGTCTACGACCCCGAGCTGGGGCTGTGGCTGCCGCCGCCGCCCGCGGCGTGGGAGCGGGCCATGGACGCGCATCCCGACGCCGCGGCCGTGCTCGTCACCTACCCGACGTACGAAGGCGTGGCCCTGGACTTGCAGCGGGTCGCGGAGGCGGCCCACGCGCGCGGCCTCGCGGTGCTGGTGGACGAAGCCCACGGCGCGCATTTCGGGCTGCACCCCGCGCTGCCGCCGCGGGCTCTCGCGCTGGGGGCGGACTTGAGTGCGCAAAGCCCCCACAAGCTGTTGGGTTCGCTGACCCAGGCGTCGTGGCTTTTGGGCCGGCGGGGCCGGGTGGAGCAGGACGCGGTGGCGGCCGTGCTGGGCGTGTTGCAAACCACCAGCCAGTCGGCGAGGGGGTAAGGATAAATGGAAG
>QGSR01000173.1 GCA_003387805.1 Bacillota bacterium
TCGCGGGCGACGCCGAGCCGCCGTCCGGCTCCCAGTGGCCCGAGCGGGCGCTGCCGCACGCCGCGGTGGAAGACATCACCCGGGCCATGGCGGAGCACACCGTGGACCAGCTGCTCACGGCGGGGCTGCTGTCCACCGATCGCGGCAAGAGCCGGGACGAGCTGGTGCAAATCGTCCACCGGGCCATCCGCAACGCGTACATCGAAGCCCGGCCCGCCAGCCGCCGCCGCCCGGCCGGCAGCGCCGTCAGCTGACGGCACGCCGTGGCCTGCTTGCCGCCAAGACGCTCAATACGCTGTCCCCTTTTCCCCCAACTGCACCACCGGCGAAACGACAAGGCCGGCAGCCCTCGTCCAGGACCGCCGGCCGCAGTGTGTTTTCTTCCGCTGGTGGCCGGTAGCCGTGGGCCCGCTCCCGCCCGAGACGGAGCGCCTACCGCACCGGCGTCAGCGACAGGCCCAGCACTTCCGCGGCCCGCGCCACCTCGACGAAAAACTCGGTGCCTACCGGCACGATGTGCTCCTGGCCCTGCACCAGGAAGCCGCCCGCCAAGCCGATGGGCCCCAGGATCATGAGGCCCGCCACGCTGGCCGCCACGGCCAGCTCCTGGTTTTGCCGGGCCGCCCGCTCGGATACGTTGAACCGCACCGCGGAACCGTCAAAGGTGGTCGCGGAGCCCCAGTCCACCTCCACCCGGCCCGCCTGGCCGAAGGGCCGGGCCTTCTGCACGGCCGTCACCCGTCCTTCGCCTTCGGCGCCGGCGGGGATGGCGATGCGCCCGTCCACCATCACGTCCTCCACGACGCGGTAGCGCACCCGGTCGCCCACCTGGTTGGTGGCCGAGTTCAGCTCGCTCAAAAGGCGCACCTTCACCAGCGTTTCCGCCGGGACGCGGACGGGCTGCACGTTGAGCTGCCCGCTGGGCCAGACGACCTCCACCAGCGAGCGCACCCGCTCAAACAGCGGCAAATTTTGCTGCGTCGCGCCCAAAATGCCGCGCTCCAGCTCCTCGATGCGCTGCACCAGGCCCACGCCGGTGGTGAGGCGCTGGAACACCATGTACTCGACCACGTTCAGCTGCACGACCACCGACGCGCCGCCTCCCGCCGCGCCGGTCAGGAACGAATACAGATTTTGCGTACGGGTCAGCAGCGCCCCCGGCTGCTCGCGGCCGTACACGTCCTGCTCCAGCCGGGCCACCCGTTCCAGCAGCGAGCCGGAGCGCTCGTTGCCGTACAGCGCCCGCTCGGCCGCGGCCAGCATGCCCGGCAGGGAGTTGTCCTGGGCCAAAGCGCCCGCCGTCGTCAGAAAGGTCATGAGGCACGCCAGGAGAAATGCCGTCGTCTTTCGCATGTGCGCCAGCCTCCCGCAAGCAATATCGTGCACGGCTGCTTAACCGTCGTGGTCTAGAAGCGAATGGTGAACTCGGCCGTGGTGACGTTTTCGGGACGGGACTCGTCCTCCTGGCTCATACCGCTGAAGTTGATGAACTTGTAGCCCAGCGTCAGAGCCGCCTCCGGGCTGAGGCTGTAGCGCAGCCCTAAGCTTGTGGTCCGCTCGCGTCCCTCTTCCGAATCCTGCAGCGCGAAGGTCGCCCGGGCTTCGGCGTTGGCCGCCACCCGCAAGTCCAGGCCCGCCATGGTCAGCGTCGTCATGGAGATGCGGCCCGCCTCTTCATCGCGCTTGCCCTCGTAGGCCACCCCCAAGTGCAGCGCGCCCTGGGGAACCGGCACGTTCAGGTCCACGCTGGTCCGGGAGCGCGTGTCGCTGACGGTCTGCCAGCCCGCCCGCACCCGGGCCTGCTCGGCCAGGCTGTACTCCAGCGCCAGCGTGGTCACTTCGTCCGGGTTGTCGGCCTCGGACCAGTGCACGAAATCCCGGCCCGTGCTCAGGAGCACGTCCCCGAAGCGGACGGTCAGGCCGATGCCCACGGCCTCGCCGTCGGCGGGGAAGCCGGGTTCCACGGTGCGCACGCTGCCCGCCAGGGCCACGTCTTCGCCCAGCAGCACCGTGGCCCGCACTTCGGTCGCGCCGGTGTCCACGGTGAGACCGGTGCGCTGCGCCCGCTGGCCGCTCAGCGACAAGTACGGCGTCACGGACACGGCCTCCACGCCCACCACCGTTTCCGTGACCGGCCACAGCGTCAGCAGTTCCGCCCGGGCCACCGCATGCTCCAAGGCCGTGCCGGGCAGCGTGTACTCGGACAAGTGGATGGTGCCGTCCAGCAGCGGCATGGTGGTCCGTTCCCACGCCTCGACGCGGGACGCGGACTCCGGCGTTTCGGCCAGCAGCACCGTGGAGCCGATGCGCCCCAGCGCGACCGCGGTGGACACCTGCGAAGCCCGCCGGGACAGCTCCTCCGCCGCCGGCGGCCAGCGGCTTTCACCCCAGGCGCCCCCGGAAAGCGACGGCGTGTCCAGCGTCCTCAGCCGCACCTGCCCGCCGCGGGCCGCCAGCAGCCGCTGCCGGGCCAGCGCGTCGAAGGAGCCGTCCAGGACGTACCCGCCGCGGTCCCCAGCGGCCGCCGGAGGCGAAGCTGAAACGGCCGCTACGTGGTAGCCCAGCATGGACAGCTCGCTGCGAAACTCCTGCACCACCGCCCGCAGCAGCTCGCCTTCGGCCTGGCTGACGGGCCGCTGGGGCTGTCGCCGGTTGTAGTCGGCGATGAGCCCGTCCAAATCGTACTGGCCGTCGCCGCCCAGCAGCGTTTCCTCGCCCTTGAGCCGGGACAGCGCGCCGGCCACCGACAGCGCCATCTCATAGCGCGTCAGCCGCCGGGCGCCGGTGAAAAAGCCCGACGAGTAGCCGTCGATGAGCGAAGCGTCGGCCAGCTGCTCCAGCGCGCCGTAGGCCCAGTGGCCCGCGGGCACGTCGCCGAACGGATTGGCGTCCGCCGGCGAGGCGGCCGCCCACAACACGATGACCAAGACCAGTGCAACTCCAAGTCCGGAACCAAAACGACGGCACCCGGCCGCGCATCGGCGCGTCATGGCTTCCCCTCCTCTCCGTGCCATGTGTATCCTATTCCAATTATACTAGGTTCCGTTTACTTTCGCCGCGCGTTTTTTTCATCCTCTTCCGGCCCGGCCCCCGAGGACGCCAAATAGCGGAAGGCCAGTTCCACCGCCACGTAGTCGTCGTACGGCTCGGGCGGCACCTGCAGGCCCACGGGAATGAGCCGCCGCCAGCCCCGGGGCGGATTGTCCCGCCAGTAGCGGCGCCGGCCCACCTCGCTGGAGCGGTGCTCGTCCACCAAGTAGATGTGCTCCGCAGGGACGCCCGCCGCCTTCAACCGTTCGACCACGGCGGCGGTGGCGGTGCGGTCGCCCACGGCCACGGCGGCGATGCGGTAGCGCCGGTCGGCCAGGATCCGGCTGACAAAGGCCGCCAAACGGCCGGCCTCCACCACCGCCTTCTCTTCCACCTGCCCCGAGACCGACACGACGGCCACGCCGCACTTGTCCCGGCCCGGGTCCACCGCCACCACCACCTCGGTCACCGCTCCGCCCTCCCTTGCTTCTTCCCACGGGCCGCCTCCGGCTGGCCCGGCGGGCGCCCAGACAAAACGGACCCCCGGGGCAGTGGCCGCCGGGGGTCCGCTGTAGGCTGCGTCGGCAGCCGTCGGTCCGCCGTTAGAACTTCAGACCGAGGCCGGCCTTCACGCTGGCGTAGTAGCCGTCGGAGTAGTTGCCGTCCACGTACGCGCCCTCGTTGTTGCCCGTGGACGAGCCCCACTTGCCGCTCAGCTTGAACTCGAAGTCCTCGGCGAACGGATAGGTGTAGTCCAGCGACGCCACCACGTCACGGGCTTCGGTCTTGGCCTTGCTGTCCGTGCCGCGGCCCGTGATCAGCTTGTACGCCGCGTCCACGGTGCCGCCGAACAGCTGGCGGCTGACGCTGACCGAGTACGTGGACCGCGGGCTGGCGTCGTACGCAAACGGCTCGCTGAACGTGCGCGTCTGGTACGCGTAGCCCAGGGTCACGTCGGCGCCGTACATCGACAGGGTGTAGTCAGCGCCCAGGTCCACCGTGGTCCTGGCCACGTCCACCTCGCCCAGCGACGCATGCGTCGTCTGGTGCTGCGCCCGCTCGAAGCCCGCCTTCAGCGTCAGGGCCTCGGTGGCGGCCAGCGAGACCGAAGCGGAGATGGTGTCACGCTTGTCGATCTCGAACCTCTGGCTGTCGTCATCGGTCAGGGCGGAGATCCACTGGGCCGGTTCCGTCCAGGAGTCGCTGATGGGATTCGTCTCGGTCTTGTAGCCGGCGTTGACGGTCACCGTTTCCGTCAGCGCGTAGTCGTTGACGGCCACGCCGATGGACCGGGCGCGCCGGGTCGTCCAGCCCGGATCGTCCGCGTGACCGGCCCAGCCTTCGATGTTGGCCGAGGCCTGCATGAAGCTGAACGTCACCGGCAGGCCCAGCTCGAAGGTCCGGCTGACCTCGATGCGGTTGGCCTGGGTCTTGCGGTCGCTGTCGCGCTGGTCGACGTAGAAGTGGCCCGACAGCCCGAAGCCGAACACGTTCATCTCTTCAAGACCGGCCAGGTGGTAGTCCGTGAAGTCGGACTCCGGATCGGCCAAGAGAGCGTCATAGCCCTTCTCGTACACGGCCTTGCCGAAGCTGAAGGGCAGCCCCGCGCTCAGCGTGTACGCCGTGCGGCCGGCCTCGATGCCGTCCTCGTCGTAGTCCAGCTCCTTGCCCAGCGAGCCCGTGTCGCCGTCGCCGAACGACGCGTCTACCGCGTAGTAGTCGAAGCCCAGCTCCAGCGAGCCCAGAGCGGTGCTCAGGTGGCCGTCGATGGCCGTTTCGTCGCGGAACAGAGCGT
>QGSR01000174.1 GCA_003387805.1 Bacillota bacterium
TTTCCGGCCCACACCGGCGGCCGCAGCCATACGTGCAGCCCCGAAACGGCGGGCGGGCGGGTACGGGTCGTCGAGGGGGAGCGGCGGGTTTGGTCGGCGGGCGCGGGCGTTGCGACGGCGGGAGCGGCCGGGCGCCGGCCCCGGGCGACGGCCCGCCGCGCGACCGGCCCGCCCTTACCGCAAGCGGGCCAGAATATCGTCGATGCGGCCTTCCGCCACCGCCATCCGCTCGTCGGCGCAGCCGTAATACACGAGAATCCGCCCGTCGCCCGCCTCCGCCAGACCGCACGTGAAGACGACGTTGCCGAAAAATCCGTCGGTCTCGTAAGGCTCGGCGGGCGACAGGATGGGCTCCGCGGAGCGGGCCAGCACCCGGCCCGGGTCGTTCAAATCGAGAAGCGCCGCGCCCAGATGGTACGTGCCTTCGTCGTCCACGCCGTGGTAAATTTCCAGCCAGCCTTCGTCGGTGCGAATGGGCGGGGCGCCGGCGCCGATGCGAACGGAGTCCCACATGCCGGGGCGCAAACCCATGACGGGCCGGTGCCGTCCCCAGTGCACGCCGTCCGGCGACTCCGACAGCCAGATGGTTTTGTCCCCCAGGCCGCCGGCATCGGGCCGGTGCAGCGCCAGCCACCCGTTCTCGCTCGGATTCGGAAACAGCACGCAGTTCTTGTTTTCCGGATGGAAGATGACGCCCTTCCGCTCGAAACGCACGAAATTCCGGGTCGTGGCCAGGGCCGTGACGATGCCCCAGCTGGAAACGGCCACGTACGTCACGCCGTACTCCCCGCCGCCCAGGGGCGTGATGCGGGGATCCTCCAACCCGTAGGCCTCGTAGGGAGCCGACGGGAGCAGCGCCGGCTCGGGGTCCACGGTGAACCGATACCCGTCCCGGCTGCGGGCCACCCTCAGGTGCGACACCGACGTCAAGTAGTCGCGCCCTTTGTAGCGCACGCCCCGGGGATCCGACGCGTCCAGGCCGGGATCGTCTAGGGACAGGACAAGTTCCCCCGCCACCGGCGGCCCGGCGGCGGTATCCCAGAGCGGAATGCGGATGCGGCCGGGATCATCCTGCACCGGCCGTTCGGCCACCCGCAGCAGCAAGATAAACTCGTCCCCCGCCCGCACCGCGCCCGCGTTGAAGACGCCGATGACTTCGTAGCCGTCCCGGGACGGCGGCACGTCCGCCGGGGTCAGCACCGGATTGTGGGCGTAACGTTGCAGCAGCACCTGCGGCAGCTCCTCTCTCGAGACTGTGGCGAGATGCCAACGCGCGTACGACAAGCCGGTCCGGCAGCCTGGACCGGCCGATCAGTCCGGTTTTCAGCCCTTCACGCCCCGGGCCGATCCGGTGCGCACCTGAACCTCCAGCGGCTCTCCGGCGGCCACCTGGACGTCCACGTCCGCGTCCCCGTCTTCCCGGCGGCGCGCCTCGATGCGCAGCCGGCGGGCGCCGACGGCCAGGTTGTCCACGATGACGCGGTCAATCCCTTCGGGCAGAACCGGCGCCAGCGTCACCCGCCCCGCCGGGGCGTCCACCTCCAGCCCCAGCGCGGCCTGCAGCAGCATGAAGGGCGCCGCCGCCGCCCACGCTTGCGGAACGCACGCGACGGGATACCACGCGGGGCCTTCCATGCCCGCCGGACAGCCGCCGAACAGCTCCGGCAGGCGCCGATCCCGATCAAAGGAAGCCGCGGCGAACAGTCCCGCCGCGATACGGGCCGCGGCATCGCCCCGGCCCCGGCGGGCCAGTCCCAGCGCGATCAAGGCATTGTCATGGGGCCATACCGTTCCCCGATGGTAGCTGAGCGGATGATAGGCCTTCTCGGCCGCGCTCAGCGTGCGCACGCCGTAGCCCGAGAACATGTGGTCGCTCATGAGCGCCCGCGCCGCGGCGTCCGCCCGGTCGTCGCCGATGATGCCCGTCCACAGGCCATGCCCCGGGTTCGAGCCGACGGCGGCCACCGGCGCTTTGCCGCCGTCCAGCGCCATGGCGAAAAACTGCGTTTCCTCCACCCAAAAGTCGCGGTGGAACGCTTCCTTAAGAGCCTCCGCCCGCCGCCGCTGCCCGGCGGCCGCGCCGTTTTCGCCCAGCGCCTCCAGCAGCGCGGCATAGTGGAGCCGCGCCCCGTACACGTAGCTTTGCACTTCGGCCAAATAGATGGGCGGACGGGCTTGGCTGCCATCGCGATGGACGATGGCGTCGCCGGAGTCTTTCCAGCCCTGGTTGGTCAGGCCGCCCGCCAGCGCCCGGCGGTAGCCGATGTAGCCGTCTTCGTCCGCGGCCGCGTCCATCCATGCCACGGCGCGGCGCACCGCCGGCATCAGCTCTTCAAGAAACGTCCGGTCGCCGGTCCAGCGCCAGTATTCACCGGCGGCCATGACGAACAGCGGCGTGGCGTCCACGGTGCCGTAGTAAGGGACAAACGGAATTTCCTTGGTGCGCGCCATTTCCCCGCTGCGCAGCTCGTGCAAAATTTTGCCCGGTTCTTCGTCGTACAAGGGGTCTTCGCGCGTCCCCTGCCAGCGCGCCAAGGTCCTGAGCGTCGCGGCCAGCACGTCGGGGCGCACGGGCAGCAGCTGCATGGACGAGATGAGGCTGTCCCGCCCGAAAGGCACGGCGTACCAGGGAACGCCGGCCGTCGGCATGAGGCCGTGGCCGAAGTCGGTGAGCAGCATGTAGACGTCGCGCAGGGACTGGTCCAGCACTTCGTTGACCAGCGCATTGTCGGTCCGCCAGCGGGAAACGCCGTCCAGCCAGTCCCGCCGGGCGGCCCGGGACGCGGCCTCGGCTTCCTCGTACGAGGACAGCCGCGCCGCCACGGCCCGGCTTTTCGGCGGCGGCGGCGAAGGCATCGGGGCCTCCGGCGTCCCGGGATCGATCCTGTCGGTTCCGGCACCGGGGCCGGACGCCGCGGCGGCACCGCCTCCGTCCGCGCCCGTTCCTGCCCCGTCGGTGCCGCCGCCTGATCCAATGGACGCCCGTATCACCACGTCCACCGCCTGAGCCGACGTGGGCGGCAGCACCATCGGGAAAACGACGCGCACCCAGCCGGCGGCCGCCGCGCTGGTCGCCTCTCCGGGCCCGCCGGAGCCAGCCGCGGGCGTCACGGGACCGGTGCACACGGCGGGCCCGGCCGCCTCCGCGGACGCCTCCGCACCCGGCTCCACCGCCCGCACCGCAGCGGGGGCGGGGGTGAAGCGCACCTCCGTGACGTAATCGAGCCCGTCCAGCCCCCGGTACCGGAAGCGAATCCGGTCCGCCTCCACTTCCGGAGGATGCAGCCGCCCCCGGGCGGGCCGCTTCATGCCCCGCACCTCGAACATATCCCGGAAGTCGGCGCCCAGCTCAAACCAAAGTTCGAGGCGGCAGGGCGCGTCGCCGTAGTTGGTCACCGTCACCCGCTCGTACATGCCGTCGGCCATGACCGGCCGCCGCTCCACCACCACCTGCCTCGGCGGGTCGGTGAGGGAGTCCAGCCGGTCGGCCAGCAGCACCACGCGCCCGCTGTCGCCGGCGCGAAAGGACACCGTCGTCGCGCTGAGCGTTCCCGGCGTCACGCCCACGACATAGCGGGACAGCACGCGTGTGTCGCCAAAGTAAAGACCGCAAGCGTCCCCGGACGTGCCGGCGGCCTGCCCCGCCGCGTCGGCCACGAAAAAGCAGGCGTCGCGCTTGATCACGTGACTGAACAACGCCATCGGCGAACCCTCATTCCAGGCCTGGCACCTTCGATAATTCCAGCGGAATGATTTCTCCGGTCCGCCGCGGCCTCCTTCCGTCGCGCGGGCGCTGCCCGCCGTCTTCAGAGCTTGATGCGCAGCCGGTAGTAGAGCCCCTCACGCCACGGCGCCACCAGGTAGAGGTCCGGATCCTTCACGCCCAGCGTGCTGGTGCCGATGGACAGCGCGATGTCATCGGTCAGGCTGTACACCAGCTCGGCGGCGTAGCCGTCCACGATGGCTCCTGTATGGTCCCAGAGGGCCCGGGCGAACAGCTCGGCACTCAGCCGCCCCGCCAGCGGCACCTGGGCGCCGGCCTGCGCCAGGAACACCGCGGAGTGGGCCGCTGCGCCGGCCCCGCCCTGTCCGCCGGCCGACTCCCGTTTTCCGGCCAGCTTGACGCTGATTCCGAAGCCGGCGTCGAGGCGGTACGCGCCGTCGATGCCGGCCACCAGCACGTGCCGCCGGTTCCCGGCGCCGTCCGCCTCCGCCCGCGCCTCGTACGTGCGCGAGATCGCCTGCGCCAGCACGGCGAGGCGGCTGCGGGCCGCGTCGCGGTGGTCAGCGGCCACCGACCACTCCTCCACCAGCCTCGCGGCGCCCGCGGACGGCCCGGCAGGACCGGTCAGCCACATCCCCTCGGCTTGGATCACCGTTCCCCAAGCCAGCCGGCCGTGCAGCCGAAGCCGAGTCGCGGCCGCGGCGCCCGCCGGCGTGCTCTGGATGCTCTGGCCGACCGACGCCTTCACCGCTCCCCCGGCGGGTTCGTACGCCACCTCCCACGACGCGGCGGTCCGGGCCGCCTCCGCAGCGGCCATCCGCCCTTCCAGCGACACCGACGCGGACCAGCCGGGCGCGACGCTCCAGCCGTGTCGCGTTCCCACCACCAGGCTTGACGTCTCCCCCGTCGTCTCCAGGCGGGTGAAGGACCGGGGCCCGGCGTCCGAAGCGGACTCCAGGGACGCGGTCCACGTCCCGGGCCCGCGGGCCCCCAGGGCCCGCCGGCACGCCACCCCCGCCCGGACGTGCGGGGGCGTCAGCTGGGCTGGCACCTGCCCCGGACGGGCGACGGGCCGGCCGCCCGCGC
>QGSR01000175.1 GCA_003387805.1 Bacillota bacterium
GGGGGGGAAAAGCGCGCCGCGCGTGGGGAGGGCGGCGGCGGGGGGGAGGGCCTGAAAGGGCGCCGCGACCGGGAGGCGGGACTGGGGGGGTGGGGGCGCCCGCGCCCCCAGGGCCCGCCCCACGATGTTTTCCCGGGGGACCAGGCCCACCCGCCGATCGCGGCTGTCTTCGCTGTTGTTGCGGTTGTCACCCAGGACGAAATACGTGCCGGGCTGGACGATAACGGGGCCGAAGGGCCGCCCCGTAAACATGGGCCCGTTGATGTAGTCTTCCTGCAGAGCAACCCCGTTGACGAACACCGTGCCGCCGGCGATGAAAATTTCATCGCCGGGCACGCCGATGATGCGCTTGATGAAGTGCTGGCGCGGGTTGGCCGGGTAGCGGAAGACGATGACGTCGCCCCGCTGCGGCTCTTTGAACCGGTACGTGAGACGATCCACCAAAAGGCGCTGGCCGTCCTGCAGCGTCGGCATCATGGAGGGGCCGTCCACGGTGAACGTTCTCGCGACAAACGTCATAATCAGCACGGCCAACACCGCCGCGCCGATGAGCGTTTCGACGTATTCTCTAAGCGGCGACTTGGCCGGTTTGGTCCGCGGTGCAGGCCGCAAGCCGCTTCCACCTCCGTCGGGACACAAAGGAGCCGTCGGCGCCCGACGGCCTTCCAATAATAACATTATCACATTCAGGAACGCGGCAGGAAGTCCTGCCGCGTGAGGAATGGATTTTCCATCCACGGGGCAACGAGAGGGGCGTCAGAAATCCCACAGGACGCAGCGGTTCACCACTTCGCGGTACACCGGCGCGAGCTTTTCGAACGCGGCCCGATCCCGTCGCGCCAGCGCGTCGTCGATGTCCTGGCGCAGCGTCACGGCCAGCACCAGCAAATCCACCTGGTGGCGCACGATGTCGTCAAACAGCTCCGTAATGCTCTCTTTGCTCAGCGTCTGGGAGACGACGGCGGGATTGGGCTCCACCACCGCCTCGTACCATACGGGCGGCGGCCCCGCGAAACAGAACATGACGTACAGGCGGCCTTTGAAATCGCGCAGCGCCGCCAGCGCCTCCACCGGGTCCTGAATGTTGACCGAGCTGGTGCGGCGCACGTGGCGCACCAGGTTGCCGTTGACGATGGTGACTTCTTCCCGCTGCGTGGCGCCCAGCTCCAGCTCGAAGCCGGGTCCGTCGCTGCCGCGCTCGGCGATGACCAGCGTATCGGCCAGAAAATCGCGCGTGTCCACAAACGTCAGCCGTTCGACGCGGTCGGGGCTCTCCAGCAGCGCGTGGAGCACGACCTTGCTCATGGGGTGCTTCAGCTGCATGCGGGCGAAGCGAGCAATCGCCTCCATCTTCGGCGTCATAGCCATCACCCCGGCAAACTGAGAATTCCCGGGCCGCGGCGCACGGAACGACGTGCATGGATAAACCCATCATATGCACTTCGTCCGCGGACGCATGAGAACCGCGTACGGATGCGGCGGGGAAAATGTAGATCGTGTATTCTAGAAAGGGCGGACTATTCCTTCCCTGAGGGAACGGATAGCAAAAATTGCTAGCAGGGAGTTTGCTGCCGTTGAAGCTGCTGTTTCTCGGAACGGGCACGTCGGTGGGCGTGCCCATGGTCGGCTGTCGCTGTCCCGTGTGCACGTCGGACAACCCCCGCAATCACAGGGCCCGGGCTTCGGTGCTCATCCGCCGGGGCGGCGCCCGCATCCTCATCGACACGACGCCCGAGTTTCGGGTGCAGGCGCTGCGCTTCGGCATCGACCGGGTGGACGCGGTGCTGTTCACTCACACCCACGCGGACCACATTTTCGGCTTCGACGATTTGCGGGCCTTCACCATGCTGAACGGGCGGCCGGTGCCGGTGTACGGCACGCCGGACACCCTGGCGCAAATCCGCAACATTTTCAGCTACGTCTTCCGGCCCGTGGAGCAGCCCGGCGGCTCCAAGCCGGAGGTGGAGGTGCACGAGGTGAACGGCCGCTTCGACGCGGCGGGACTCACCTTCACGCCCGTGCCCGTGCTGCACGGACGCCTGCCCGTCACGGGCTACCGGGTGGGCGGCCTGGCGTACGTCACCGACGTCAGCCACATTCCCGACGAATCCATGGAGCTGCTGCGCGGCCTGGACGTGCTGGTGTTGGGCGCGCTCAGGTTCCGGCCGCACCCGACCCACATGAACATCGAGCAGGCGCTGGCGGTGGTGGAGGAGCTCAAGCCCCGGCGCGCCTACTTCACCCACATTTCCCACGAGGTGGAGCACGAGGCCGCCAACCAGCTGCTGCCGCCCCACGTGCGGCTGGCCCACGACGGGCTGGAGGTCTCCGTGGAAGAGGAGGGCTGACACCGCTGCCGCAAAGTGATCAAAGTGCAGAAAAACGCACCGCCGGGAAGGAACCGCGGGCGGCGAAAAGAACCTAAACCCTAGTGTGTCGAAAACACGGAGGAACGACCATTCCGCTCCGATTCACCGGGAGGCCGACTGTTTCCATGCCCGCAGCGCGTGCCCCTTTTCCTCGTGTATGGTTTGTTTTCGTTTTCATCCTGTCGCTGGCGGCAGGCGCCGGCGTCGCCCTGGGGCAGAGCGACGAGCCGGCATGGCCGACCATTGAAGAGATTGTAGCTCGTGCCGAGGCGGAGCTCAGCGCCATCCGCCGGGTGGAGCTCATCGTGGAGCTGGAGCAGTACAACGCCACGGACGGCAGCATTACGCCCGGGCGGGGGAAGCTCACGGCAAAAATGCCCGACCTGTTCCGCTTCGACTGGCTGCAGCCGGACATGATGGCGGGCAGCATTTTGATGGTGGACCGGGCCCGCAACGAAGCCCACCAGTACAACCCCATCCGCGAGGAAATCATCGTGCAGCGGTGGGACCGCCTGGCGGCCCAGCAAAACCTGGTGCCCGACATCGACCGCTGGCTGGCGCTGCCGGACCCGGAGGACTACGACATCGAGTTCGGCGGCGTGGCGACGGTGGACGGGACGGACCTGTACGTCGTGCTGGCGCGGCCGAAGGCGGCGCCGCAGCAGCTGTACGAGTTCCTCGTCCATCCGGAGACGTGGCTGGTCACCGAGTTTCGCTTCTACGATTCCCCGGGACGGCTGGCCCTGCGCGGCCTGCTGAAGGACGTGCGCATCAACGGCGACTTGCCGGAAAGCGCCATCCGGGAGCTGCCCCCCGCCCGCATCCGGCACCTTTGAACGGCATCAGTGTTAGGGAGCGACCCGAGTGAACATCTCCGAGTTCGCGGTCCGGCGCCCGGTGACGACGGCCGTCATCGTCATCGGCGTGCTGGTTTTTGGCGTCATCGCGCTGAACAGGCTCAGCATTGATCTGCTTCCCGACCTGCAGCTGCCGCAGGTCACCATCGCGACGGTTTACCCCGGCGCGGACCCCCGCACCGTCGAAGAGGAAGTGACCCGCCCCATCGAAGACACGGTGGCCATGACCGCGGGCGTGCAGCGCGTCACGTCGGTCAGCATGGAAAACGTGTCCGTGGTCACCGTGGAGTTCGACTGGGGCGTCAACGTCAGCGCCGCCATCGAAGACTTGCGGGCCCAGCTGGCGGCCTTGTCGTTTCTTCTGCCCGCCGACGCGCAGGATCCTTTGGTGCTGCAGCTGGACCTCTCCCAGCTGCCCGTGGTCATCATCGGCGTGTCGGCCGAAGGCGACCTGCTGCATGCCACCGGGCGCGCCCTGACCGACGTGCGGCCCCTGCTGGAACAGGTGCCCGGCGTCGCGCAGGTGGCGGTGGTAGGCGGCGCGGAGCGGGAAATCCAGGTGCTCTACGATCCCGACAAGCTGGCGGAGCACGAGCTGACGCCGGCCATTTTGGAGCAGTTCCTCGCGCTGCAGAACGCGATGGTGCCCGGCGGCGTCATCGAGAACAACGGCGTCCGCTACAGCACCCGCATCGGCAACCACTTTACCGACGTGCAGCAAATCCGGGACCTGGTCATCGGCGAAAGCCGCCTGCCGGTGCAGGGCCTGGCGGCCCTTTGGCCTCCCCTGCTGTATGTCAAAGACGTGGCCGAGGTCATCGACGGCGTGAAGGATCCCACGGGCTACGCCCGGGTGGACGGCCGGCCCACGGTGCTGCTGCAGGTGCTGAAGCGGCCCGGCGCCAACACGGTGGCCGTGGCCCGGGGCGTCCACGCGGCGCTGGCGCGGCTGCAGCAGGACCATCCGGACCTGGGCCTGACGGTGGTGCTGGACCAGTCGGTGCAAATTCAGCGCGCCCTGCGCAACCTGGCCCAGTCGGGCGTCATCGGCGCGGTGGTGGCCGTGGCGGTGCTGTTTTTGTTTTTGCGCCACTGGCTCAGCATCGCGGTCATCGCGTCGGCCATCCCGCTTTCCATCGTCGTCACCTTCGTGCTCATGTACTTTGCGGACATGAACCTGAACCTGATGACCCTGGGCGGCCTGGCTTTGGGCGTGGGCATGCTGGTGGACAACGCCATCATCGTGCTGGAGAACATCTTCCGCCACCGCAGCGAAGGCCTGCCCGCCGGCGAAGCGGCCGTCACGGGCGCCAAAGAAGTGGGCGGGGCGGTGTTGGCCGCGACGCTGACGACGGTGGCCGTGTTTCTGCCCGTCGTCTTTATGGACACCTTCGTGGGGCAGCTCTTCAAGGAGCTGGGCCTGACCGTCTCGCTGGCTTTGGCCGCGTCGCTGCTGGTGTCGCTGACCGTCGTGCCCGTCACCGCCGCCAGGATGCTGCGGTCCGGCGTGGGCCGGCGGGCGGGCGCCGGTCGCCCCGCGCACGACAAGCGCGCCGCCACAGCCCGCGCCGCGGGCGGGGG
>QGSR01000176.1 GCA_003387805.1 Bacillota bacterium
GCTCTCTAGAGGATTCCTCCAGTCCGCAGCCGGATTGCACCAAAAATGCGGGAGAGCCCATTTCGTTCCGGCCTTGACAAATTTCAACCCTTGACTACGACTTCAGCCGTCTAAAAGGGGTTGCCACATTCCGGCCCACCGGATACCTTGGCCCACCTTATTGCTCGGGCGATACGAGTTCCGCAACTTATGCGCTTCGTCAATTACAACCAGGTCCCACGGAACCTGCTTAATTTCTTCGCGAAGCCGATACGCATAGTGGTATGACATTATGATGACGGCGCGTTCGTCAAGCGGGGGCCGGCCGTGTCGTCGCGCATCTTGATAGGACCGCGTATCCAGAACAAACGTCGGCAAGTTCATCTTCTCTTCCAGCTCTAGCGCCCATTGTTTCCGCAGGGACGCTGGACAGACCACCAATAAGCGCCGCTTCCGCTCCGCCCAAAACTGGCAAAGAACAATGCCTGCTTCAATAGTCTTGCCCAGGCCCACTTCGTCAGCTAGAATGACGCCTTTGGAAAGGGGCGATTCCAGTGCAAACAGCGCCGCCTCGATCTGATGTGGATTCAAGTCGACCGCAGCATCGAAAAGGGACATCGAGAGGCGGTCCATGCCACGGGCAGCCCGACGGGTGAGGTCGTGGGCGTAATAGATGGCATGGTACGGAGTCAGGGTCAAGCCCATCAGAGACGTGTGCCTCCAGAGTTTCCTTAGCGCAGGGGCTTCATGAACTACCAGAAGCCGGTATCCGTTTCGGCACTAACACTCGCAAACCCTCCTCAAACTACACAATATATATCAAAAAAGTCCAAAACCAAGCCGGGCTCTCGTACGCATCCGCAACAACTGCACGAACGTTCAAGCACCCCGTCAAGAGCGACATCAGATTTCCTTTCGTCATCACGTAAGCTGGGTTGGTGGGACTAGTCGAAACCACGTAATTTAGGATGATACCGCGATCGCTATCATATGGTTCATTAAGAACCATCGAGTCTCGCCGAGCTGAAGTCGTCGTCGAGAGCTCGACTCCACGCGCGACATCCTCCCGCCGCATTGGTTACTCCATCAATTTCGCGAGGCGTATCCCTCGGGTTCCCGTGTATTCCAGAGATGGTCACAATGTTGTCCTTGCCTGGCACGGCCACTTGCACCAGGATGGCGTCGCGGACGAAACCAAGAGGCTGCCGAAAGAAGGCTACCTCTGCCTGACCGGAGGGAGCTCGGCTTCCGATGTACGCTGATGCGCATGCCGACCGCCCCCGCCACCGTTGTCAGTCCGTTGGCGCCGTCTCGGGCATCTCGAACAAGACGACGGCCGGGTCGTCCACCAGGCGAATCGCGCGCACCACGTCGCTGAGGCGCGCCGTCAGCGCCGCGCGCTGGTCTTCCGTAAACTTGCGCACGGCGCCTTCGGCGAAATGCTCGAACCGGCTGGCGGCGATGCGGGTTTCCACCTCGAAGCACGTTCCGTCGTCCACGGCCAGGCGAAACAGCACGCCTTCCGAGTAGCCGCCCGCGGCCCCTTCTTGAAGCGGGGCGAAGACGCTGACGGCGAACGGGCCTTGACACACGGCGCCGTGTCGGACCATGGCGGGCGGAAACTCCACGTAGCCCCGCGGCGGCGTGTACAGGCATACCACGGCCGCGCCGGGGAACGCTTCCGATCCGCCGGCGCCATCCGCCTCCGGCGCCAAGTCCGGTCGCCGCTGGATGCGCACCCCGGCGCTCTGGAAATTCGTCCCGGCCAACTCGCCGCCGAAGTAGTACAGGCAGTAATCAAAACCTTCGTCGCACGGAGGGATGACGGTCCGCACCAGGAGCTGATCCCGGTGCAGCGCTAGGCCGAAATCGTCCGGCCGCACAAACATGAGCCGACCGCCGGCGGCTACGTGGACGTCCACCGCTCTGCCGTCGTCGGACGCCATGCCCGCGGCGCTGAACGCCAACACCACCGCCAGGACAAAGGCGGTCATCACGGCGGCGGAAGGGCCAGTGACCGCCGCCCATTCCGGCGCCGCGATCCGCGCCGGGTTGTGCATCCGAACAGCGCGGCGGCACGCCGAGCACGACTCCAATACCAGCACCCGCACCACCCCCGACTTTGCCGGATTCGTTACCCTCAGTCTATCATGCGACGCCAAGCTGCCACTCCGGCCCCCGCTCGCCGGGCCGCCCGGCACGGGCCGCCCGGTGCGGTCCGGGAGGGACGCGGTCCGGCGACCGGTACGGACCACTTTCACAAGAACGCGTGCATCATTCCCGCGGCGTGGCAGGTGGAGCCAGCCCGTCGCGCAGCATCGCAAAATACCTCGCCGCCTGCTCGGTAATGCCGGGCAGCAAGTTGACCCCTTTATCGGGATGGGAACCGAGTTCGGCCAGCAGGCGGTCGCCCAACGTGTCGACCACCAGCATGACCAGCTCCACGGCCCGGGCGGGGTCCACGTCCGGGCGGAACGGCGTCATGTCCACGCCGTCCATGATGATTTCCCAGCCTTGGCGGGTGCCTTCGGCCACGTATTGCCGCACGGCTTCCTGCGCCGCGTCGGGGGGCCGGGCCACGGCCGACAGCACCAAACCGTAGAGGAGCGGCTGCTCCTGGAAGACCGCCATTTTGCGCTGCGTCCAGCTCAAGAGGCGCTGGAACAGGTCCGGCTCGGTGCCGGTCTCCCGCTCGAAGAGGATGGCGGAGATGCGTGCGGCGGCGTCGGCCACCGCGGCCAGATACAATTCGCCCTTGGAGCCGAAGTGATGGAAAACCAGGCTTTTGGCCACGCCCGCCCGCTCCGCGACGGCCTCCACGGACACGCCGTCGTAGTCTCGTTCGGCGAACAGTTGCTGGGCGGCCTGGAGAATGCGCTGGCGCCGCTGGTCCGCAGGCTCGGACGCGGGCCCTTCCAACGGCGCCAGCCGCTCCAGCGCGGCCAAGAACGGCGCCGCATTGACGGAAACCGCCGGCGCCGACGCCCGGGCGCCCGGGCGGTAAATGCCGCGCCGCAGCAAGTGCGCCAGGGCGCGCGCCCGCTCGCGCACGGGCTCAGGGCTGAACGCCGCGGGTACGGACTCGGTTTCGCCGTCCGCCGCGGCCGCGGCCAGCGCTTCCAGCGCCTGGCGTTCAAACCCTTCGGCCACCAGCAGCAGAAGCTCCACCGCCGCCTGCCCGTCGATCCCGGGGCGGAAAGCCCGGGTGTCGGCGCCGTTCCGGAAACGGGCCCGCAGCCGGTCATAATACTCGTCAATGCGGCGGGCCGCCGGGCTGAGCACCGCGCGCAGACGGCCCCGAAACCGCGCCACGAACCGGGCCTCCGCGGGGTGGGCCGCCAGCCTTGCTGCCCGGCGGACGACAAACTCTTCGAGCCGCGCAAACGGGTCCCGCGGCAGCGCCTCGTCCTCCGGCGAGAACAACCGCTCGCACGCCCGCTCCAAAGCGGCGTCGAACAGGCCTTCCTTGGAGCCGAAATGCCGGAAGATGAGCCCTTTGGCCACCTGCGCCGCCTCGGCCACCCGGTTGGTGGACGCGCCTTTGTAGCCCCGCCGGGCGAATTCCTCCAGCGCGGCGGCCAGGATGGCCTCCCGCCTTGGACGCCGGCCCCCGACTTGAGTTTCAGAGGATTCGTGAGTCAAACAGTTTGCCTCCAGCACGTCAGAAGAACCAGCGCAGCCCAGCCGCGGCCAAAAGCGCCGCGGGCAGAGGCGGCTGCACCCGGCGGCGGACGGAAAGTTCCACTTGCGCCTGTCCCGGCAGCAGCTCATACGTCACCGCGACGCCCACTTGATGGGCGCGCCGCCGGCTTGCCTGCGGCGGATTTGCCGGCTCCGGTGTTGCCGGCTGCGGCTCGGCCTGCAATGAAGCGGCTGCCGACGCCTCCTCGTCCAGCGCGACGGCCGCGTCGGCCACCATGGCCCACCCCGAGGGCAGCGCATACGCCAGCTGCGCCGCGGCCAAAAGCATCGGTGCGGACGCTCCGCCTGGCCCGTCTGCCATCGGGAAACCGGCCCGGGCCAGCTCAACCG
The DNA here is from genome assembly GCA_003387805.1 of Bacillota bacterium. Classification (GTDB taxonomy): domain Bacteria; phylum Bacillota; class Limnochordia; order Limnochordales; family ZCTH02-B6; genus CALJUZ01. The sequence goes on from QGSR01000176.1 coordinate 4,012, forward strand.
TCCAGAGAAGGTCGCCCAAATAGCCCGTCGCGCCCACGCCGCCCCGCAGGCCACGTTTACCCGTGAAGGTCCACAACTCCCCGTAGACCACCGTTGATCCTGCCAGGCCGCTGGCGCCCACGCCGGCCGCAGGGCCGTCCTCCGTCCACAGCACGTACCCCGTGGCCTCCCAGCCCGAAAGCTGCCGCCGCCACCCGGCCACCGGCGTCCACCGGCCTCCCGCCTGCACGGCCGCCAGCTGCAGACGGCCCCAGGCCAAGTACACGTCCGCCCGCACCCCGTCGGCCCCGGGCCGGCGGCCGGCTTCGTCATGAGGCGTCAACGTGAATGGCAGCGTCAGGCGCGCGGTTTCCAGCGGCAAGGGCACCCGGCCCACGTAGACATCGGCCGCGGGCAACCGCAAGCCCGCGTACGCCTCCGTCACCGCGACGGAGCCTCCCGGCGCTTCACCCGAGCCGGCCAAATCCACCGGAATCCACGGTTCCACGGCCGCTTTGGCCCACCAAGCGCCGCCGGCGGCCGGATGAACCTCCAGCTCCACACGGCCGGCCAGCACGCCCGTCGTCCGCGAAAACCCGCCGGCGTCGTAGTGCACGACGGTCGCGACTCCTTCTCCCGCCGCCCACGCCTCGACGTTCCGGGCTGCCGCGGAAGCGCCCGGGGCGCCCGATGCCGCGGCGACCAGCGCCCCGCAGACGGCCAGCCCCACCGCGCCCAACCATCGCACCCATGACCGCCCCTGCGGCCGCTGCCCCCTGTTGCGCCGGGTCATGCCGCG
>QGSR01000177.1 GCA_003387805.1 Bacillota bacterium
TGGCCGGGCGCTTTGGGGCCGGCCGGTTATGGCGGCGCCTTTTTCCAAGAATCCCCTCTGAAAGCGGGTGTCTTCTTGAAACCCATTATCGGCATTACTTGCGGACACGAACAAAGCGACCGGCGGGACGCGTGGTTCGGCTACACGGCGGCCATCCGGGTGGTGGCCGACGCGGGCGGCGTGCCGGTCCTCATTCCGTACCCGTACGACGAGGAAAAGCTGGCCGTGGCCGTGGGCGCGGTGGACGGGCTGCTGCTGCAGGGCGGCGTGGACGTGGACCCGCACCTTTACGGCGAGGAGCCGCTGCCGGGCATGGGCAGCTTCGACCCCGAAATCGACGCCCTGGACGTGACGGCGGCCCGGCTGGCGCTGGAGCGGGACATCCCCGTGCTGGGCCTTTGCCGCGGCGCGCAGGTGCTCAACGTGGCCGCGGGCGGCACGCTGTATCAGGACATTCCCAGCCAGGTGCCGGGGGCGCTGAAGCATGCGCAGAAGGCGCCGCGCTGGGCGGCCAGCCACGCGGTGCGGCTGGAGGCCGACAGCCGCCTGGCGGAAATCCTCGGCGCCACGGAGCTGCGGGTCAACAGCTACCACCATCAGTCGGTGAAAGACGTGGCCCCGGGTTTCCGGGCGGTGGCCACGGCGCCCGACGGCATCATCGAGGCCGTCGAGAGCGCCGCGCACCGCTTCGCCATGGGCGTGCAATGGCATCCGGAGCTGATGGTGGAGCGGGAGCCCCGGTATGCGGCGCTGTTCCGGGCGTTCATCGAGGCGGCCCGGGCGGTCAAGGCCGTGACCGCCTGAAGGCGCCGGCTGCGGGGGGCCGTGTCCCGGCCGGCGCCGGCGGAATCGGCCGCGGCCCGCCCGAGAGCCGGTCCGGCGACGCCGGTGTTGGCTTCGGTTGCGATTTCTCATTCGGTTTCTCGTTGATTTGGGAGTGAACACGCGTGTCTGAGGAAGGACGGGCGGGGGCCTCGTACGGAAGGCCGCCCGGCCACCGGCAGGGGCCGCCGCGCCCCAGAGCGTCGGACATTCCCGGCCTGTATCTGGGCCGGCTGTCGCCGGGGCCGGCCAACGCCATCACCGACGTGCCCGGCGTGCGGGTGGGCCACAGCACCATCGTGCGGGGCGAAGGCCCGCTGGTGCCGGGCCGGGGCCCGGTGCGCACCGGCGTGACGGCGGTGCTGCCCCACGAGGGCAACGTGTTCGCCGAGAAAGTGCCCGCGGCGGTGCACGTCATCAATGGCTTCGGCAAGGCTGTAGGGCTGGCCCAGGTGATGGAGTGCGGCGTGCTGGAAACGCCCGTTTTGCTGACGAATACGCTGAACGTGGGGCGGGTGGCCGACGCGCTCATCGGCCACATGGTGGCCGAAAACCCGGAAATCGGCATTGACACGGGCACCGTCAACCCGGTGGTGGCCGAGTGCAACGACGGGTGGCTCAATGACATCCAGGGGCGGCACGCGGGCCCCGAGCACGTCGCGGAGGCTTTGGCCGACGCGCGGGCCGCGGACCGGGTCGCGGAAGGCGCCGTGGGCGCGGGCACGGGCATGTCGGCGTTCGGGTGGAAGGGCGGCATCGGCACCGCGTCCAGGCTCGTCCCGGCCGGCGAAGGCCGTCGGTACGTGCTGGGCGCCCTGGTGCTGAGCAATTTCGGCGCGGCCCCGGATTTGGTGGTGGGCGGCTGGCCCGTGGGCCGGTATTTGACCCCGCCCGGCGAACCGGACGCCGGCGCATTGCAGGGCGAGCAAGGAGAACCGGAGGGGGCCCCGGGGCATTCCGAACGCCGCGGGCCGGCGGGCACCGAAGGCGCCGGATCGGTCATCGTCGTGCTGGCCACCGACGCGCCGCTGGACGCCCGGCAGCTGCGGCGGGTGGCCGTGCGGGCCGTGGTGGGGCTGGTGCGCACCGGCGCGCGGCTGCACCACGGCAGCGGGGACTTCGTCATCGCCTTTTCCACCGCGTATCGCATTCCGCATACGTTTGAAGGCCGGCGCCGCCCGGAGGCCGGGAAGGAACCGGCGCAGCCGCCGGCGCCGGTTTCGGCCGCGCGCCTGCCCGACGACCATCCGCTCATCAACGAACTGTTTGTGGCCGCCGGGGAGGCGGTGGAGGAGGCCGTGCTGAATTCTTTGTTTCAGGCGCACACGGTCGTGGGCCGCGACGGCCACGTCCGGCACGCCCTGCCCGTGGAGGAAGTCGCGCGTTTGGTGGAGCGCTGGCGCCGCGCGTGAAGGCGCGGCTCGCGGGCGGCGGCGGGGCCGGCGTCACGGCCGCGGCGGCACACAATACAAGGAGGGCCCGAGTTGAAAGTCTTAATCTCCGTCGACATGGAAGGCGTGGCAGGCATCGTCAGCTGGCTGCAGGACGAGCCGGAGCACCGCATGATTACCAGGCGGCTCATGACCGCCGAGGCCAACGCCGCCATCGAGGGCGCGCTGGCCGCCGGGGCCAAGGAAATCGTGGTGGCCGACTCGCACAACACCATGATCAACTTGATCCCGGACGAGCTGCGGCCCGAGGCGCGGCTCATCAGCGGCAGCGCCCGGCCGCTGAGCATGGTGGAAGGTGTGGACGAGACGTTTGACGGCGTCGTGTTCGTGGGCTATCATTCCGCGGTGGGCACGCCGAACGGCGTGCTGGACCATTCGTATTCGTCCCGCACCGTGGCCGGCGTGCGCGTCAACGGCCGGCGCGTGGGCGAAATCGGCATCAACGCCGGCATCGCCGGGTATTTCGGCGTGCCGGTGGTGTGCGTGACGGGCGACCAGGCGGCCGCCGAGGAGGCGCGGGCGCTTTTGGGGCCCGAGCTGGTGACGGTGCCGGTGAAGCGGGGCATCGGCCGGGTGGCCGCGGACTCGCTGCACCCGCAGGAGGCCCGGCGGCGCATCGCCGCAGGCGTGCGGCAGGCGCTGGAGAAGGAAGCGAAGCCGGCGCCCCTGGTGTTCAAGCCGGTGGAGCTGGAGGTGCGCTTCCACACCACCGCCATGGCCGACATGGCCAATCTGATCCCGGAGAGCCAACGGGTGGACGGCACCACGGTGCGGTTCCGGCACGACGACTACATCGTCGCGTTCAAAGTGTTCCGGGCCATGGTGACGCTGGCGTATTCCGCGGCCTGAGCGGAAGGGGCGGCGCGGCCGCCCCGCCGGCGGGACGGGCGGGAGGTGAACGGGCCGGCGATGAACGGGGAAGGGCACAGAGGGGGGCGGGGCGGGGCGGGGGCCGTCGGCCTTCGCGGCGAGCGGGGCCCGCGGGGCTTTGGGGCCCCTTTTGGCGGCGTCCGCGGGCCTGGGCGCCGGCTTTTTCTTGAGGGTGACTTGGGCGCGGGCAAGACGACGTTCGTCAAAGGCTTGGCGGAAGGCATGGGCATCGATCCGGACAACGTCAGCAGCCCGACCTTTACGCTCATTCACGAGTATGAAGGAGACGTGCCTTTGTACCATTTGGACGCCTACCGGCTCCGGGACGAGGCGGAGTTCGTGGAGCTGGGCGTGGAAGAATACTTCGCGGCCGGCGGCGTGACGGCGGTGGAATGGGGCGACCGGGTGCGGGAGCAGCTGCCGCCGGAGCGGCTGGAAATCGTCATCGAGGCGGTGGACGCCGAAGCCGGCGGCGCCGGGACCCGGCGCATCACCTTCCGGCCGCTGGGCGACGACGCCGCGGCCTGGGTGGCCGCGCTGCGGCGGGCGTGGGAGGAGGCGGGCGGCCGCGATGCGGGTGCTGGGTCTTGACACGTCCACCGACACCGGCGGCGTCGCGCTGGTGGAAAACGGCCGCCTTATCGCCGAGTACACGCTGAACCTGCACACCACCCACTCGGAGCGGCTCATGCCGGCGGTGGAGCGGGTGCTGGAGGACGCGGGTTTCGGGCCCGGCGACAAGCCCGACGCCGTGGCCGCGGCGCTGGGACCGGGATCGTTTACCGGCGTGCGCATCGGCGTCGTGACGGCCAAGGCCCTGAGCTACGCGTGGGGCGTTCCCGTGGTGGGCGTGCTGACGCTGGAGGCGTTGGCGTATCAGATGAGCGGCGTCGCGCCCTGGGCGGCGCCCGTCATGGACGCCCGCAACGGCAACGTGTACACGGCCCTGTACGACGTGCGCGGCCCCGTGCCGGAGCCGGTGGTCCCGCCGGCCCTGCGGGCGGCCGAGCCGTGGTTTGCGTCGCTGGAGCGGGAGCCGGCCGAGGCGCCGGCGGCGGGCGGCGCGGCCGGCGGCCCCATCGTTTTCGGCGGCGACGGGCTGTTTGCCTACGGCGACGCCATTCGCCGCCTGGCGGGCGGGCGGGCCCGGCTGGCGCCCGCGGGCTTTGAGGTGCTGCGCAGCGGCGCGGTGGCCGTGCTGGGCGCGCTGAAGCTGGCCCGGGGCGAGGCCGGCGATCCCGCCACGCTGACGCCGGTATATCTGCGAAAGTCGGAGGCGGAGCGAAAGTGGGAAGCCCGGAGCAGGACACCCTCTCCTACGTGATTGAGCCCATGCGGCTCCGGGACGTGGGCGCGGTCCTGGAAGTGGAGAAGCGGTCGTTCAGCGCGCCGTGGTCCCGGGCGGCCTTCATGTCCGAGCTGCTGACCAACGACCGGGCCTACTATTTCGTCGCCCGCACCACCGAGCGGCGGGGACCGCTGGCGTGGAACGTGGGCCGCATCATCCGCCACATCGGCGTCTGGCTCGTCCACCACGAAGGCCACCTCACCCACGTGGCCGGGCCTCCCCACTTTCCCGGCCTGGGCATCGGGGGCCGGCTGATGGGGTTTGTCCTCGACCCGTCC
>QGSR01000178.1 GCA_003387805.1 Bacillota bacterium
AGCGAGAGGTTGGAGTAGGAGTCCGGCCGCGCTGCGCCGGCGGGGCAGCGGAGGGGGGCCGGGGCGGGGCGGCGGGGCGGGGCACCGCGGCAGGGGGGAGCGCCGCAGCGGGGCGGGGCACCGCAGCAGGGCGGAGCACCGCAGCGGGGCGGAGCGGCGCCGCGGCGCCGGCGGGTTAGGCCCGGGCCCGGGCGGCCGCGGCCTGCAGCGTGTTGGCCAAAAGCATGGCGATGGTCATGGGCCCCACGCCCCCGGGCACCGGCGTGATGTACCCGGCCACGGACCGCACGGCATCGAAGTCCACGTCGCCCGCCAGCGAGCCGTCCTCCAGCCGGTTGATGCCCACGTCGATGACGACGGCGCCCGGCTTCACCCAGTCCCGCTGCACGAACCGGGGCCGGCCCACCGCGGCCACCAAAATGTCGGCTTCGCGGCTCACCGCCGGCAAGTTTTTGGTGCGGGAGTGGCAGATGGTCACCGTCGCGGGGGCGTTGAGCAGCAAGGCGGCCATGGGGTGGCCGACGATTTGGCTGCGGCCGAGGACGACGGCCCGCTTTCCCGCGGGGTCGACGCCGATCTCCTCCAGCAGGCGCATGACGCCCAGGGGCGTGCACGGTACCAGGCCCGGGCGGCCCTGCCAAAGCCGGCCCACGTTGTGCGCGTGGAAGCCGTCCACGTCCTTTTCCGGCGAAACGGCCGCCACGACTTCGTCCTCGTCCAGATGCCCCGGCAGCGGCAGCTGCACCAGGATGCCGTCCACGGCACCGTCGGCGTTCAGCTCGGCGATTTTGTCCAGCAGCGCCTCCCGGGGCGTGTCCGCGGGCATGTGGTACTCCCACGACCGCACGCCCGCCTTTTCCGCGGCCCGGCGCTTGTTGCGCACGTACACTTCCGAAGCGGGGTCGTCGCCCACCCGGATCACGGCCAGTCCCGGCGGCCGGCCCAGCCGTTCGGCGAGGCGGCGGGCTTCCCCGGCCATCTCCTCCCGCAGACGGGCGGCGATGGCTTTTCCGTCGATGATGGCAGCAGCGGCGTCCGTCCTCATGGCACATCCTCCCGGCCTTGCAAAATCATTCCCACGCGCAGCAGCCGCGCCAGCCGCCGGCCCGTTTCCTCCAGCAGCCGGGGCGCCTGCTGCAGGGACGTTTTCCACGGGATGGGGCCCGGCGCCGTGGCCATGACGGCGTCGATGCCCAGCTCGTGCAGCCGCTCCACGTCCCCTCCCAGCGTGCCGGCCACGGCCACCACGGGCTTGCCGTGCTTTTTGGCCAGCTGCGCCACGGCCATGGGCGCTTTGCCGAACGCGGTCTGCCCGTCCAGCTTGCCCTCGCCGGTAATGACCAGCGATGCGTGTTTGATGTCCGCCTCCAGCCCGATGGCTTCAAAGACCACCGGCGCGCCCGGCCGCAGCGTGGCACCGCAAAAAGCCATCAGCCCGACGCCCAGCCCGCCCGCCGCGCCCGCGCCGGGCACGTGGCGAAGGTCCGGGCCGGCGGCCGTTTTGGACTGTTCCGGTTCGGGGCTGTCGGCCGCGATGAGCCCTTTGACGGGCAGCGGCCAGTCTTCCCGCAGCTGCTTTTCCAGCACGTCCGCGTAGCGGGTCAGCGCCGCCTCCAGCCGGCGGACGTCTTCGGGCGAAGCCCCTTTTTGCGGGCCGAACACGGCGCTGGCGCCGGCCGGCCCCAGCAGCGGGCTGGTGACGTCCGTCGCGCCGATGATTTCCGTCTCGGCCAGGCGAGGGTCCAGGCCGCTGACGTCGATGCGGTCCAGGCCGGACAAGGCCGCGCCGCCCGGGGGCAGTTCGCGCCCCGCGGCGTCGAGGAAACGGGCGCCCAGCGCCCGGGCCATGCCGGCGCCGCCGTCGTTGGTCGCGCTGCCGCCCAGGCCCACGATGATGCGCCGGCAGCCGGCGTCCAGCGCCGCCCGGATCAATTCCCCGGTGCCGCGGCTGGTGGCCGTCAGCGGGTTGCGCCGGCCCCGGGGCACCAGCACCAGGCCCGAGGCGGCGGCCACTTCCACCACGGCGGTGACGCCGTCGCCTAGTATGCCCCAGCGCGCCCGCACCGGACGGCCGTCGGGACCCGTGGCCTCGGTGTCCACGAAGCGGCCGCCGGTGGCCGTGACCAGCGCCTCCACGGTCCCCTCGCCGCCGTCGGCCACGGGCTTGAGCATGATGCGGGCCCGGGGGAACACGGCGGCCATGCCGCGGGCCAGCGCCGCGGCCGCGTCGGCCGCGGACAAGCTTCCTTTGAAAGAGTCCGGCGCGATGACGATGCGCATGCCCGCCCTGTCCCTCCGTGGCCTAAGTTTTCGCCGATGTCCCGCCTCGGTGTTCCATTTCGCCGCCAAATGAAAAAAGCCCCGTGGCGGGGCGAAAAATCAGGACTGGAATTCGACCACTTTACCCGACTTGAAAATAAGCCGGGCGATGCGGTTGCCCTTCCAGATGATCTTGACGTCTTCTTTTTCCGGACGCTTTTCGGGGTCCAGCTCGGAAAACTTGATTTCCTGCGGTTTGGCCAAGCGCATCACCCCGACTTTCGCCGACGAGTTCCCGTGCGGGCTCCTCGCGGAGCCATACACGGCGTGGACAATGATTCGTATGCGCGCCGCGGCGCGCGCATGCCCAACAGATTCTGCCGAAATTATAACAAGTGGGCGCCCGATGTCAAGGCAAAGCCCCGTACCGGGCGCCGAAGTTCATATGTTTTTCGACACACGCCCACACGCCGCGGGACGCCCGGGCCCCGTCGGGGTGTTCGGCGCCTTCCGCGCCGGCGGCGCGGCCGTGCCCCGCGCAACAAGGACTTCTGCTCCCGACGGGGAACATAGCTTTTCGCGAAGGAGGGGTCGCGATGCAAATCGACTGGAAGAACTGGTTCGACCAGGGCTTGCCGTACGACGAATTCGTCAACAAGTACGGCAACGACAACGAACGCAGCCGCTGGCAGTCCGTGTACGAGCGGATTCGCCTCGCCCCGGAGCAGGAGGAGCTGCTGAAGAGCTTTGTGCGCGAGATGAACGTGCTCGTGCTGGCGGCCACGTGGTGCGGCGACTGCGTGAATCAGGGACCCATCTACCGCCGCTTCGAGGAGGCCAACGACCGCATCCAGGTGCGCTTCCTCGAGCGGGACGAGGTGCCGGAGCTGCGGGACGCGCTCAAGATCAACGGCGGCGCCCGCATCCCCGTCGTCGTCTTCCTGAGCGAAGATTTCTTCGAGTGCGCCCGCCTGGGCGAACGGCCGCTGTCCATGTACCGGCAGCTGGCCTACAGCCAGCTGGAATCGGGCCGCCCCACGGACATCGCCGGGTCCGGCGACGAATTGCTAGCCCGCGCTACCGCCGAGTGGCTCAACGAGTTCGAGCGCATCCACTGGATGCTGCGCCTTTCGCCCCGGCTCCGCAAAGTCCACGGCGACTGAGCGGCCTGCCCCCGGCCGCCGAAAACAAAAAGGAGAACGCCCTTCCACGATGGAAGGGCGTTCTTCTTGGTGCGCCTAGGAGGATTCGAACCTCCGCACCCGGCTCCGGAGGCCGGCGCTCTATCCCCTGAGCTATAGGCGCCCGTCCTGGCTAATAAAGTATACCAAACTCCAGGCCGAGGATGCAACCGGTAATTGAAGAGCAGCGTGACCCGCCCCGAAACAGCATACGGGCACGGTGGTCCGGCCCGTCAACGCGCCGCGGCCAGGCGGCCAAAAACGAAGGCCCCCGGACACATTCTCCGGGGGCCTGTCCATTGGAGCTGGCGACCGGACTTGAACCGGTGACCTACGCATTACGAGTGCGTCGCTCTACCGACTGAGCTACGCCAGCCAGCGCAAAGAGAAGTGAAAAATTGGAGCGGATGACGGGACTCGAACCCGCGACCCCCAGCTTGGGAAGCTGATGCTCTACCAACTGAGCTACATCCGCGCGAGCACCGCAACTCCGCCATTGCGGACCATGCGTCCGCTAGCACAGTCAAGTATACGGTACTCTGCGGGAAAAATCAAGACCCGGGCATGCTAATTGCGGAGGTGGCCCCATGGACGGCAGCATGGGCAATACAACGAATAGGCGGACGGGCAAGGGCGAAGGCGGCGCGGCGGGCGGTGCTGGCGGCGGCACGACCGGCGCCGCGGGCGACGGTGCGCGCCGTGGCACGCCCGGCAGCACGGGCGCCGTCACGAAAGGCCGTGGGCGTCGCGGCACGCCCGGCGGTGCGGACGGCGCTGCAGGCGTCGGCACGAGAAACGGCTCGAGCGCCGGCGAGCAGCGACGCACCGGCGCACGGCCGCAGGACACCCGGGCTCTCCCCTACGGTGCGCACGGAGACTTGCCGGACGCGGCAGTTCCCCACTCCGAGTTGGCCAGTCAGGTAACGATCGACAACCCGGACGACGCAGAACTCGTGCCTGAAGCCGAGTCGGTGGCAGCAATTGAGGACGCGCCGACGCAGGTCGTCCTGGACAATCCCGACGACGGCGACCTGTATGACGTCGGGCACGAGCCGGGCGTTGAGGGGCCATCGGACCGGCGGCGCCGGGACCGGTCCGGAGGCAACTCCGCACCCGTCTAATAAGGTAGGCACGAAACGGCACCCCCTTGTCCTGACGGCCCAAGCACACGTGGCTATGCGTCACGCTGACTCCGCATGCCTGTTCCGCGTGTGCGTCAGGTTTTGCTTTACCGCCCGGCCTGTCTGAGCGACCGGTTCCGCCAGCACGGCTGGTCTTGCGTGAACGACTGGTTTGCCCTAACCTCCCGT
>QGSR01000179.1 GCA_003387805.1 Bacillota bacterium
CCCAGGCCGGCCGTCCGCGGCCGGGGACGCCCCGTCCCCCCCCCCCCCCGCCACGCGTGCTGTCAGGCCCCCCGCCCCGCCACTTCCCGCGCGAAACGCTCATTGTGCAACACCGCCATCGCTATCGGCATCATCTGGAAAATCATCGTCCGTTGCCTCCCCTCGCACTTTGTCACGCCGCCGCTGCATTCCGTCTCGCGGCCGGCGCGCGCTCGGGTCCTTTTCCACTATCAACATAACACTTTTTGCCTAAGGAGTCAAGAACCTTCATCTAATAGGTTTGAAAAATAAAACAAGAGGGTTGAGTTCATTGATGATCCGGGACTTATCGGCGGTCCGGCGCGCGGTGGTGCCCGCAGGAACATCGGCGCGGGTGACGGTCCGCCGTCCGGACAAGGCGCCAAGACCGCGGAAGCGCCGCCCGAAGGGGCGGCGCTTCCTTGGCGCGGACGGCCGGGGCCGTGCTTGACTGGACGGAAACAACAAGACGGAAGCTGGCCGGATCAGTCCGCCGGCGGCTCCAGGACGACTTTGCCGAACTGCAGCCCCGCTTCCAGGATGCGGTGGGCTTCGGCCGCTTCCTGGAGCGGCAGCACGGCGTGCACCACGGGACGGAGCCGCCCCGCCTCGACCCAGGGCAAGAGCTCCAGCAGCTCGCCCTTGCCGCCCATGTAGGAGCCCAGGATGTTCAGCTGGCGGGCGAAGACGTAGCGCAAGTCCGTCTGCGCTTCCCAGCCGGTGGTGTTGCCGCACGTCACCAGGCGGCCCCCGGCGGCCAGCGCCTTGACGCTGGTCTCCCACGTGGCCTGGCCTACGTGCTCGAACACCACGTCGACGCCCCGGCGGCCGGTCAGTTCGCGGACCCGCTCCAGCACGTTTTCCGATTTATAGTCGATGACGTGGTCGGCGCCCAGTTCCCGGGCCCGGGCCGCCTTGGCTTCGCCGCCGGTGGCGGCGATGACCCGGGCGCCCAGCATTGTGGGCATCTGGATGGCCGCGCGGCCCACCGCGTGGCCCGCGCCCCAGACCAGCACCGTCTGGCCGGGCTGCAGGCGGGCCCTGGTTTTCAGCATGTGCCAGGCGGTGAGAAACACCAGCGGCAGAGCCGCCGCTTCGGCGAAGGTCAGGCCCTTGGGCTTCGGGATCACGTTGACGCCCGGCGCCGTGACGTATTGGGCGTAGCCGCCGGGCCGTCCCGCGCCGAGAATGGTGTACTCGCGGCACATGTTGTCCCGGCCGCTCAGGCACTCGCGGCAGCGGCCGCAGCCGACGCCGGGATTGAGGATGACTTCATCGCCCGGCTTGACGTGGTCCACCAGTTCCCCCACCGCCGCCACCTGGCCGGCGATGTCGGAGCCGAGAATGTGCGGCAGCCGGACCATGGGGCGGGGAAGCCCCCGGCGGTTCCACAAATCCAGGTGGTTCAGGGCGACGGCCCGGACCCGCACCAGCACTTCGTCGGCGCGGGGGACGGGCGGCTGGACCCGCTCCCAGCGCAGCACTTCCGGACCGCCGTGCTCGTGAATGCGAACGGCCCACATGTCGGTCCCTCCTTGCACGCCATGGCCTTGATGCTCCAATTCGTGCCCGGCGGCGCGGCTCCTTCGGTTTACACGCCGCCGCGCACGGGATAAAATTGTTTTTGTGCAAGTGCCTGCTCGGCGGCTGTGGACCCGTGCTGCAAGGCGGTTCCCCGGTCGGTGAGGGGGTAGTCTCACGGGGAGGCACGGACCCATGCGAGCAAACGGTTCCCGGATGTCGCCGCGCGAGTTGGCCGCAGGCGCGCTGCTGACCGCGCTGGCCCTGGTCATTCCGCTGGTCTTTCAAGGCTGGCTGCAAGTCTACGTCCCGCCTCTCGGCTTGTCCGCGACGCTCGCTTCCCACGTTCCGTCCATGCTGGGCATGTTCATCAGCCCGGCGGTGGCCGCGCTGGTGGGCATCGGCTCCACCCTCGGCTTCTTGATGACCCTGGGTCCGGTCATCGCCGGCCGGGCCGCCAGCCACATCGTGTTCGCCTTCGTCGGCGCCGTGCTGTACCGGGCGGGCATGCGGCCCGGCTGGGTGCTGGCGGCGGTGCTGCCGGTGCACGCCGGTCTGGAAGGGCTGGCGGTGTGGCTGCTGCTGCGGCAGAAGGAGGCGGCGCTGGCGGTGACGGGGCTGACGGCGCTGCACCACGCCGCGGACGCGCTCATCGCGTTCAGCGTGCTGATGGCCCTCTGGCGGGCCAACGTGGGCGTGCTGCGCCGCCCGGCATCGCTCCGGAACGGCGGGGCGGGCCAAAAGGAAAGGGTGTGACCACATGGCGTACGGGACTCACGGAGATCCGCTGGCGGCCGTCATGCGCCAGATGCGGGAGTTGGCCCAGTCGGGCCGGCGGGACGAGTTCGCCGACTATTGCCGGGAAATTATCCGGCAGTACGGCCGCGACACCGAGGCGCTGATGCGGCTGGCGCGGTTTTGTCAGAAGCAGAAATGGCACGGCGGCTTCGAGCTGTTCATGCTGCGCCTGGCCGAGCGGCTGCCCGCCAGCCGGGCCGGCATTTTGCTGACGCTGGCCGAGTACTTGCTGGGCCACGGCCGGCGGCGGGGCATGGATCATTTGCGGAGCGCCTGCCAAGAGCTGGCGCAGGCGGGTCCGCTGGGCGAGCAGCAGCAGGCGCTGCTGGAGCGGGCGCTCAGGCTGGCCGCCGCGCAGCTGGCGGCCCGGGACGACTGGGACGACGAGGTCAAGACGTTCCCCGAGGTGCTGCACGGGGATTTGTACTTGGAACTGGCCGAACGGTGGGGCACGGAAAATCCCGCGGCCGCGTTCCGGGCGTTTCGGCGGGGGCTGAAGCTGAAACCCGACGCCTGGCCGGGCCAGGCGCTGGCCGACGTGGCGCTGGCTTACGCCCGGGGCCTGGCGTCCCACGACCACGACGCCGCGATGAGCGCGCTGACGTGGGCCGCGACCCACGCGGACGACCCGCGGCTGGAAGCGGAGGCGGCCGCCATCGCGCTGGAGGCCGGCGCCAAAGACGAGGCGCTGGCGCTGAGCCGGCGGGTCTTTCAGCGGCGGCCCGACGATCTGGACAATTTGGGCCGCCTGGCGGGGCTGCAGGCCGATGCGGGCGCCTGGGGCGAAGTGGCGGCCCTGGCGCCGGCCATCATCGCCGCGGTGTCCCGGCTGAACCCGTGGCAGCGCGAAGACTATGTGCCCGTGGTGGAACTGGCCCTCGAGGCCTGGCTGCGGGCGGGACAAGCCGCCCAGGCCGAGGCCGCGCTGGACCAGATTCACCTGGACGACGGCTGGACGGCCGCGTGGCGGCGGCGGGTGGCCGAGGCGGCGGCGTCGCGCTGACGCGGCGGCGCCGGGGAGCGGAGCGGGCGCCGCCGGCCGCGGCGGCCGCTACCGGTCGAAGAACATGTCGAACGCGACGTACACCAGCAGCAGCGCGAAGGCCCGCTTCAGCCACAGCTCGGGCACGGCCGAGGCGATGCGGGCGCCTATGGCGGCGCCGGCCACCGCGCCGACCATGACGAACACGGCCAGTCCCAGCTGCAGGTTGCCTTTCGTGTAGTGGGCGATGCTGCCGGAGATCGCGGCGGGAATGATGATGAGCAACGACGTGCCCACCGCGACGTTCATCGGCACCTTGAAGATCTGATTCAGCGCCGGCACGATGACGATGCCGCCGCCGATGCCCAGCAGGCCGCTGAGGGTGCCGCTGACGAGCCCGAGGAGAACAAGAAGGATAGGCTGCATTCGTACACGTTCCTTTCCGCCTCGCCGTGTCCGGGCAGGACGCGGGAATCACCGACGGCGTCGGCGTCGGTGATCTTGGGCTTTTGCAGGATTGTCCCGAGCCATATCGTACCATAAAATAGAGAACGGCATGGACAGCTTCTGAGCCTACGATATAAGCAAACGGAGCGTGAAGTCAGTGTTCGAGGCCATCGCGGAAAGCTTCTCGGCCGTGTTCCCCGGCGTCTGGGGCGAGCTGGTGCTGGTTCTTATCGGAGGCGGCGCGTTTACCACGGGCCTGGTGGGCCTGCTTCTGGGCGGCCGCCGTCTGCCGCCGTTTGAAATCCCGCCGCGGTTGCGCCCGTACGCCAACTTCGCGTTCGTCATCATGTTTCTCGCCGGTCTGACGCTGATTACCAACACCGCGCCCGACTTCGTCGAGCGGCTGGTCATGGCCATTGTGCAAGGATAAGGCGGACGGATGCACCGCCCGGACGCGGATTCGTGAATGCTGATTCGCTTCCCCAAGTCGACATCTACACCGACGGCGCGTGTTCCGGCAATCCCGGCCCCGGCGGCTGGGCGGCCATTCTTCTGTATAAAGGCCACCAGCGCGAGCTGAGCGGCGGGGAGCCGGTCACCACCAACCAGCGCATGGAGCTGCGCGCGGCCATCGAAGGGCTGAAGGCCCTGAAACGGCCGGCGCGCGTCCGCCTGCACAGCGACAGCGCGTACCTCGTCAACGCCTTTCGCCAAAGCTGGGTCCGCCGCTGGCAGGCCAACGGCTGGCGGACGGCCGCGAAACAGCCCGTTGCGAACCAGGATCTGTGGCAGGAACTGCTGCGCGCGATGGAGGCCCACCAGGTGGAGTGGGTGAAGGTGACGGGCCACGCGGACGACGAATGGAACAACCGCGCCGACGCGCTGGCCCGGGCCGCCATCCCCAAGGCGCCCGGCGCGGCGGAACATCCCGGCAAAGGAGTGGAGCAACTTGAGTG
>QGSR01000180.1 GCA_003387805.1 Bacillota bacterium
GGGCGTTGCCGACCGCCACCGCGACGATGTCGCGCCAGTCCGATACGTCGCATTGACCGTACTTGTGTTCGCCGGTCGCGACGACGGTGCCGTCCGCCTTCAAAGCCACGGAGTGCCGGAAGCCCGCGGCTACGGCGCTGCTTCTGCCTGGTTTCACGTCTCGGCTCACCTCCAACGTACGTCCGGCGCGCGCGTCCGGGCGTTTCCCGGAACCCATCGACCCGCCGTTTCCCGGTGCGCGTCGCCCCGTCGTTCCCTGGTGCGAGGCGCGCGGAGCCGTTTGTAGATTGTAACACGGATGATTCCGAATTGTCTCGGGATTTGCCGGCGGTAGGATGGGGCCGAGGTACGACGAACATGAAAATTTACGAACGGCGGAAAGCAGGAGGTTCACGGATTGGCGCGTTTAACGTTCCGAGAAGCCGTGGAGGAGATCGTCTCAGAGATGGACGGTCCCGCGGCGCTGGCCGACATTGCTCGGGAAGCGGCCCGGCGGTGCGGACGAAAGTATACCGAGTATACGAAGCGGACCGTCGCGGCGGCGCTGGCGGCGCTCCCGCAAGTGGTCCGCACCGGCGCGGGGATGTACGCGCCGGCACGCCTGGCACTGGATGGAAAAGCCTTCCGGGTGCCGCTGACCGTAGGCGAACTACGGAGCGGCCAGCTGAGCAAGGGGCGTTTGGAACCGTTTTACACGGCGCTGGGCAAGCCGCCGGTCGTCACCGGGAAAGGCCGGCCGCTGCCCACCGTGCAGCTGTCCGGGCGGCAGCTGGCGCAGATCAGGGACGACGCCGTCAGGACGGCCGTGGAACAGCTGCGGGCGTTGTCGTGGGTTGAAACTATCCTGGCCGAGATTTCGGCCGAAGAAATTTTGGGTCAGGTCTGGGACCGCCTCGCGAAGTCAGCCCTCGATTCGGGCCTGCTGGACCTGACGCCGCTGGGACTGGGGCCGGCCGATGAAGGATGGTCCGAGGAGCGGGCCGGCGTTGACTTGATTCTGCGCTGGGATGCGAGGGCGGGCAGGCTTGTGGCCGAGGCAGAGGACTCCGGTGTGGCGGCCGGCCACGGCGGCGCTGCGGCCGATGCTTCCGGCGCCGAATCCGCGGGCCACGGTTCCGGCGCCGGGTCTGCGACCCACGGTTCCGACGCCGGGTCTGCGGCCCATGCGATGTTCACCGAGGACCGTATTCTCGCCGACTTTGTCGCGTCGAAGCTCCCCCGTGACGATGAGATTTCGCTGGGTCCGCTGGTGCTGGAGGCGTACGCCCGGTTTCCCGAACTGGGACGGATGCCCGGCTCGGCCATCCTCGATGTCATCGAGCGGGATCCCCGCATCCGCCTGACCGGCGGCGATCCGTACCAGTTAGGGGAGGCCACCGTGGCGCGCGCCGACCGGCTGACGTGGCAGGAGCGGCACTTCGGCCCTGCCCGGGACGTGGACGCCGCCTGGTCGGCCCGGTGGCAGGAGGAGGTGCGGGCGCGCATCCGGGCCCATCCCGAGCGGGTCCAGGAAGCGTGGCGGCGGGAACAGCGCCGGCTCGGGCTGGACCCTTCCCGGCTGGCCGGCGGCCGGCCGTCCAAGGTGGTGCTGCTGCGCAAGCCGTCCCACCAGGACTTGATCCGCGAGTGGGACGCCGCGCTAAGGGAAGAAGGCCTCAGCGAAAAGGTGCGCCAGCGCAAAATCCGGCACGTCGAGACCTTCGCCCACTACCTGGAGAACGATGACGGCCGTCCGGGCGCCCGGCATCTTTTGGACGTGGACGAAGCCGACCTGGACTCATTTTTCTTCTGGGCCTACGTCCGTCGCTACGACCCTTCCCGCACCGATGCGCCGGCCTTCACTCGGGACCTGCGGGATTTCTACCGTTTCCAGCAACGGATGGGCCGCATCATGGACGCCCGTTTCGCCGAGCTGATTCACGGCGTGCGGGACCTGATCGTGGAGCGCATCGAACTGTACGAGGGCCTGATGTCCATGTCGGACGACGCGGACTTTGAGGACTTGTACGAGACGCTGTTTCTCGTGTGACCACCGGGGGCGCAGGCCGTCGGCTGTGTTTGGGGACGAGGCCTTGCGTCGCCGGCCGGAGCTTCGCGCCAAAGCGCACGCGCCGAAGGAAAGCCGGCGCGGCCGCTCGAAGGCAACAACGACCTGTGAGAGGAGTGGTTGGGATGGAGTACCGTCCGCTGGGCGATTCGGGGCTGAACGTCAGCGCGGTCAGCTTCGGCACGTGGGCCATCGGCGGGGCGTGGGGGCCGGTGGACCGGGACGAGGCGCTGCAGGGGCTGCACCGGGCCATCGACGCGGGCGTCAATTTCTTTGACACCGCCGACATTTACGGCGACGGGCGCAGCGAGGAGCTGCTGCGGGAGGCCACGAAGGGCCGGGAAGACGAAATTTACATTGCCACCAAATTTTGCCGCTCCGAGGACATCTACGACCCCGAAACGTATTCGGAGCGCACGGTGCGCCGCCTTTGCGAGGCGAGCCTGAAGCGGCTGGGCCGCGAGCGCATCGACCTCTACCAAATTCACTGCCCTCCGCACGAAATCATCAAGCAGGGCGACGTTTTCGAGGTGCTGGACAAGCTGCAGCAGGAAGGCAAGATCCGCATGTACGGCGTCAGCGTCGAGACGGTGGAGGAGGGGCTGACGGCGCTGCAGTATCCGGGCGTGCGGGCGCTGCAAGTGATCTTCAACATCTTCCGGCAGAAGCCGCTGGAGGAGCTGTTTCCGAAGGCGAAGGAGCAGGGCGTGGGCATTCTGGCCCGGGTGCCTTTGGCCAGCGGGCTGCTGACGGGCAAGTTCACGAAGGACACGACGTTTCCGGAGGACGATCACCGCAACTACAATCGCGACGGACAGCACTTCAACGTCGGCGAGACGTTCGCGGGGCTTCCTTTTCAGAAAGGCGTGGAGCTGGCCGACAAGCTGCGCTGGATCGCCGAGGGGCGGCCCAACATGGCGGCGGCCGCGCTGCGGTGGATTTTGAGCTTTGACTCGGTCAGCTGCGTGATCCCGGGCTTCAAGAATCCGCGGCAGGTGGAGCAGAACCTGCTGGCGCTGGAGGCCCGCCCGTTCGACGAGGACGAGCTGCGGCGGCTGGCCGAATTCTACCGGGAGGAAGTGCACCAGCACATCCGCGGTCCGTACTGAGGCGCCGGCTGCGGCGCCTCACGGGACGCAGCTGCATCCAGATCATCCCAAAAAGGAACCGGGCGATGGGTGTCGAAGTCAGTACTGCGACACCAATCGCTCTTCTTTTGTTTGTGCTGAGAAAACGATTTCAGATAGATTTTCAGGCGTTTTCCTTCTCCACGCGGCATTTTCTGAACGCCGTCTCCGGCGGGGCGGACGCACCCGGCCGTTGCACCGTCCATGCTGCGGACGTGCCGTCGGAACGCACGTTTCGGGCAATGTCAAACGGACAGGACACGACGGGCGGCGGCGCAGGGATGTTCCGCCGCGAGCGGGCTGGGAGGCCGACATGTCACGAGTCACGGTACGAGACGTAGCGGAGCGGGCCGGCGTCTCCATCAGCACCGTGTCACGGGTGCTCACGGGCAACGCGCCGGTCTCCAAAGAGCTGCATCGGCGGGTCGTAGAGGCCATCGAGGAGCTGGGCTACCGGCCCAACGCCTTGGCCAGGGGATTGCGCATTCGCAGGACGGCCGTGTTGGGGCTCATCGTCCCGGACATCGCCAACCCGTTCTTCAGCCAGCTGGCGCGGGTCATCGAGGAAACGGCTCACCGGCACGGCTACAGCATCGTTCTTTGCAACAGCCAAAACAGCCGGCAACGGGAACTGGAGTATTTCGCGCTGCTGAGCAGCCAGCGGGTGGACGGCATGATGATTATTTCGTCGGCCGCGACGCACGAGGAGCTGAGCCAGTTCCAAAGCGCCACGGACGCGGCGGTGCTGGCGTTGGACCGGCGCATTCCCGGCTTTCAGGGGCCGTGGCTGGGCGCGGACCCCTACCCGGGCGCTTTCGAGGCCGTCCGGCACCTGCTGGACCTGAACCACCGCCGCATCGGCATCGTCCGGGGCGTGGAGGGCAACATCAGCAGCGACCAGCGGTTCGAGGCCATCTTGCAGGCGTACCGGGACAACGGCCTGACGGAGCCGCCCTGGATTTGGGCGGGGGACTATTCCGTGGAAACGGGCATCCGGGCCGGCGACGCCCTGGCCGCGCTCCCGCCGGACCAGCGGCCGACGGCGGTCATCGCCGCCAGCGAGTTCAGCGCCTACGGCCTGGTGCACAGCCTGCACGACCACGGCTTGTCGGTGCCGGAAGACGTGTCGGTGGTCGGCTTCGACAACACGCGCTTCGCCGAGCTGTTCCGGCCGGCGCTGACGGTCATCGCCCAGCCCATCGAGCGCATGGGCCGCCGGGCCGTGGAGACGGTGCTGCAGATGATCGCGGCCGCCGAGGAGGAGCCGCCGCCGCCGGTGGCGCCGTTGCCGGGCAGCGCCCGGCCGCGCACGGCCAAGACCCAGCGGGTGACGGACGAGTGGCTGCCGACGAAGCTGGTGGTGCGGGCCAGCACGGGTCCGGCGCCCCGGGCGGGCTCGACGCTGCGGTTCGCCTGAGCCGGACCGGACGGCAAGGCCGGGCGGCCCGGCGCCCCGGCGCCCTCGGCCGACACAGAGGACATGCCGCAACTTGGAGCAAGAAAGGCGGCTGGGGCC
>QGSR01000181.1 GCA_003387805.1 Bacillota bacterium
GATTTCAGGCCGCTGCTGCCCGGCCTCTGATGACCCTGGCCCCGGGCCGCGGCGACGCCCCCGGGGCCAGGTCTCCTCAGTCCAGCTCCGCGACGGTGACGCCGTACCCGCCGGCCGCCGCATCGGCCAGGCGGAAGCCGCTGACGCGCGGATGGGAGCGCAGATAGTCGTGCACGGCTTTGCGCAGGGTGCCCGTGCCTTTGCCGTGGACGACCCGCACCGTGTCGAGGCCCGCCAGCAGCGCGTCGTCCAGGTATTTCTCCAGTGTCAGCAGCGCTTCGTCCACCGTCATCCCGCGCAGGTGCACTTCCGGGGAGATGTGGCCGCGCTTGGCCGCCGTCAGCGCTCCCCGGGTCCTGCGGGAGCCTGTCCCAGCGTCCACGCTGCCGGCCTCCGCGCCGCTCTCGCCCTCGCCCGCCTTGACAAAAACGAGCTGCGCCTCGGGCACGACCATGCGCAGGCCGCCGATGAGCACCGTCCACTGGCCGGCCGCGTCGGGCCCGCTCTGCAGCCGGCCCGTCCGGTTGATGGTCTTCACCAGCACCTCGTCGCCCGCCTGCAGCGGCCGGCCGGGGGCGGCGGCCGCGGCGGCCCGGGGTTCGCCCCCGTCCTCCTCGGGCGGCGTTTCCAGCGCGGCCAGGCGCCGGGTCAGACGGGCGTGGGCAGTCCGGGCCTCCTCGACGCCGGCTGCGTCCCGGCGCCGCCTTAGTTCGGCGATGACGGCCTCCGCCTCCCGCCGGGCTTCAGCCACGATCTGCCGCGCCTCTTCCCGGGCCTGGCGCTGCAGTTCCTCGCGGCGCCGCTTCAGCTCCTCCCGGAGCGCGTCGGCCTCGGCCCGCAGCCGCTCGGCCTCCGCCCGGAGTCGGGCCGCCTCCCGCCGCTCCTCCCGGGCGGCTCGGGAGGCCTCCTCCAAGTCCCGGATCAAGTCTTCGACCCGCACGTCGTCGTGGCGGGAGAACTGGTGCCGGGCCCGGCGCAGAATCTCCTCGGGCAGGCCCAGCCGCGCCGCGATCTCCAGCGCGTTGCTGCGCCCCGGCATGCCCATCTGCAGACGATACGTGGGCGCGAGGGTCTCCGGGTCGAACTCGACGCTGGCGTTCTCCATCCCCGGGCGGCTGTGCACGAAGGCTTTCAGCTCGCTGTAGTGGGTGGTGGCGACGCAGACCGCGCCGGCGCCGGCCACGTGTTCCAAAATCGCCATGGCCAGGGCCGCGCCTTCCGCGGGATCGGTGCCGGCGCCCAGCTCGTCGAAAAGCACCAGGCTGCGCTGGTCGATGTGCCGCAAAATGTCGACGATGTTGGCCATGTGCGACGAAAACGTGCTCAGACTTTGCTCGATGCTCTGCTCGTCGCCGATGTCGGCGAAAATGCCCCGGAAAACGCTCAGCTCGGTGCCGGGCAAGGCCGGCACGAACAACCCCGCCTGCGCCATCAGGCAAAAGAGGCCGATGGTTTTCAGCGTCACGGTTTTCCCGCCGGTGTTGGGACCGGTGATGACCAGCGTGCGAAAGTCGCGGCCCACCCAGACGTCGACGGGGACCACGTTTCCCCGCAGCAGCGGGTGCCTCCCGCCCCGGACGTGAATCCAGCCTTCTTCGTTCATCTCGGGCTTTTCCGCCTTCATGTCCAGAGCCAGGCGCGCCTTGGCGAAGACGAGATCGAGTTCCGCCAGCACCCGAACCGTGGCCAGCAGCCCGTCGGCCACGGCCCCCACCCGCCCGCTGAGATCGCGCAGAATGCGCTCGACTTCGCGCTCCTCCTCGGCCCGGGCCTCGGCGATCTGGTTGTTGAGCTCCACCACCGGCATGGGCTCCACGAACACGGTGGCGCCGCTGGCGGAGGTGTCGTGGACGATGCCGGGCACCGACGCCCGGTGTTCCTGTTTGACGGGAATGACGTAGCGCCCGCCCCGCATGGTCACCACCGCGTCCTGCAGCACGTTGCGCCCCGCCGCGGCCCGCATGACGGCCTCCAGGCGCTCCCGGCTTCGCGTCTGCAGCGAGCGGATGCGGGAGCGCAGCTGGTGCAGCTTGGGGCTGGCCCGATCCAGCACCTGCCCGTCATCGCCGATGCACGACGCGACGGCCTCCTCCAGTTCCGGGAACGAGCCCATGGCCAGCGCGCGCGCCGCGAGCCGCGGCCGCTCCTCGGGGTCCTGCAGCAGCACGCGGCGGGCCCGGCGGGCCGCCT
The DNA here is from genome assembly GCA_003387805.1 of Bacillota bacterium. Lineage (GTDB taxonomy): Bacteria > Bacillota > Limnochordia > Limnochordales > ZCTH02-B6 > CALJUZ01. The sequence continues at coordinate 2,191 of QGSR01000181.1, forward strand.
CGGCGGTGGCCGCCACGTCCAGCAGCTCCGAGGGCGACAGCACCGCGCCCAGTCCCGCCCGCTGCACCGCGGCCCGCACGTCCCGAGCCCCGGCCAGCAGGTCCGGAGCGCCTTTTTCCAGAAGGCGCAGGGCCTCCTCGGTCTCGGCCAGCGCTTCGCGGACGGCGGCCGGGTCGGCGGCCGGCAGCAGCTCCCGCGCCAGTTCCGCGCCGGGCGCAAAGGCGGTGTGCCGCTCCAGCATCGCGATGATTTTCGGGTATTCCAGCACTTTGAGCGATCGCTCGTTCATCGTCGGCTCCTCCCGCCCGCGCCGCGGCCGCCGCCCGTCAGCCAGCCCACGATGGCGGGCGTCACGTCGGTCAGCGAGCGAATCGCGCCGGCGAACCAGTCTCGGCCGGCCCCGGCGAACAAGCCCGGCACCGGGTTGCGGGTGTGGGTTTTCACGGACAAGTCCTCCACGTTGCCGTGGTCCGAAATCAGCATTACGGTCGTCTTCGACAAGTCCACATGCTCGAGGACCGCGCCGAGGAAGGCGTCCAGCATCGTCAGCAGCCGCTCCGCCTCCTCCCGGTCCCGGGCGTGGCCGGCGAAGTCGGTCAGGAAGTGCTCGAACAGCGTAAAATCGTACTCCTCGGCCAGCGCCGCCAGGCGGCGGCCCGCTTCCTCCGGCGTCACCACCGGCACGTCGTGGCCCCGGCGCACCAGCTCCCGGCCCGTGACGTCGTGAAACACCGCGCGCCCGGCCAGCAAGTCGTCCAGCATGCGCACCGGCATCCCCGCGCTCAGCACGGCCGTGGTCGTGGACGAGTGGCGCCACTTGCCCGCGGCCACGGCTTTGAAGTAGTCGTCGGTGAAGGGATTGGCGAACGTGGCCGACAGTCCCGCATCTTTCAGCTGTTTGAACAAACTGTGCCGCGCGAGGATGTCGACCAACGTCTCCGTGGGCAGCCCCGACAAATGCCGGCCCAGCGCCTGCGCGGCGTTGACGCCGGTGAGCAGCGTCGTCTGGCCCGTCGCGCTTTGGGGCAGGCCCGGCACTCCCAGGCACGCGTCCACCGCGACCAGGCGGGCCGGGCGCCGGGCCGGCGGGGCCTCCGCCCCTGCCGGCCGCCCCTCCGCCGCCGGGGAAGCGTACCGCCAAACCGGGCCCTCGCCCGGGGGTTTCCCGGCGGAGGCAACCAGGGGCCGCCCGCCCGTCAGCTCCCGGATGACGGGCATCGGGACGGCGGCCAGCGGGTTGCGCCGGGGATCCGCCGGGCCCAGCCCGACGCCGTCGACGAAAATCATCAGAACCGACAAGCTCACGCCTCCCGGCGGCGATGCCGCTTCAAGTTCCGGAGCAGCTCCTCCAGAGGCAGGCAGTTGAGGACGTGGCCCTTCTCCAGCCAGCCCCGCCGGGCCGTGGTCACGCCGTAGTGCATTTGCTCCAGGCCCTCCATGCGGTGGGCGTCGGTGTTGACGGCCAGCCACACGCCCGCGTCCTTGGCCATGCGGGCGTGGACGTCCTTCAGATCCAGCCGCTCCGGGCTCGCATTGATCTCAAGAGCCGTGCCCGTCTCCGCGGCGGCCGCGATGAGCCGCTCCACGTCCACCTCGTACGGGTCGCGCCATCCCAGCACCCGGCCCGTCGGATGGCCGATGATGTCCACGTACGGGTTGCGCATCGCGGCGATGATGCGCTGCGTCATCGTCTCCCGATCCTGGTTCATCGCGCTGTGCACCGACGCGACGACGACGTCCAGGCGGCTCAACAGCTCGTCATCGTAGTCCAGCGTGCCGTCGGGCAAAATGTCGACTTCCGCGCCGGCCAGGATGCGGAAGTCGTCCCAGCGCCGGTTCAGCTGCCGGATTTCCTCGATCTGGGCCACCAGCTCCTCGGGACTGAGGCCTCCGGCCACGCCCAGGGACCTGGAATGATCCGCGATGGCGATGTAATCATATCCCCGGGCCCGGGCCGCCTCGGCCATCTCCAAAATCGTGTGCCGGCCGTCGCTCCACGTGGAGTGCACGTGCAGGTCGCCCCGGATGTCCTGCATTTCGACCAGGCGCGGCAGGTGGCTGCTTTTGGCCGCGGCCAGCTCCGAACCGTCCTCCCGCAGCTCGGGCGGAATGTACGGCAGCCCGACGGCGCGGAACACGTCGTCTTCCGTGGCCACGGGCAGCCACGCCTGCGTCTTTTCGTCCATGATGCCGTGTTCGCTGATGCGAAGGCCCAGGGACTTGGCCAGTTCCCGCATGGCGATGTTATGTTCCTTCGAGCCCGTGAAGTGGTGCAGCGCCGCGGCGAACTGATGGTCCCGCACCACCAGCAGGTCCACCTGCAGACCCTGCGACAGGACCACGCTGGCCTTTTCCCGCCCTTGGGCCAGCACCTGCGCGACCCCGGGCAGACCGACGAAGGCTTGGATGACCGCGGGTGCGTCATCGCTGCCGACGATGATGTCCAGGTCCCCCACCGTCTCGCGCCCGCGCCGGGCGCTGCCGGCG
>QGSR01000182.1 GCA_003387805.1 Bacillota bacterium
GAGGGGGGCCCCGGCCCGCAAACCCCCTTCCCGCCCAGCGCCCCCCCCCCCGGCCCGGCCCTTGGGCCCCCCCCCCCCCCCCCGGCCGCGGCGGCCCGGGCCAGCGCGGTCATTTGCGCGCCCGCGGCCCGCAGCCGCTCCACCAGCGCCCGGTTTTGCGGCTGGGCGAAGTAGGCCAGGACGCGGGCGGCGATTTTCTCGCCCACCGCCGGCACCGCGGTCAGCTCCTCGAAGGTGGCCGCCATAAGGCGGTCCATGTCGCCGAAGTGCACGGCCAGGTCCCGGGCCACGTTTTGGCCCACGTGGCGAATGCCCAGGGCAAACAGCAGCCGCTCCAGACCCGCCCGCTTGCTGCCCTCCACGGCCTGCAGCACCTTTTCGGCGGACTTTTCCCCCATGCGCTCGAGGCTCATGAGCTGCTCTTTCGTCAGCCCGTACAAATCCGCGGGGTCTTTCACCAGGCCCCGCTCCACCAGCTGCTCCAGCAGCTTGGGGCCCACGCCGTCCATGTCCATGGCGTCGCGGGAGACGAAGTGGATGAGCCCTTCCAGCAGCTGGGCCGGGCAGGCGTTGTTGATGCAGCGGGCCACCGCCTCGCCCTCGGGCCGCACCACCGCCGCGCCGCACGCCGGGCAGCGGGCGGGCATGTGAAACTCCCGCTCGGTGCCGTCGCGGCGCTCGGCCAGCACCCGCACCACTTCGGGAATGACGTCGCCGGCCCGCTGGATGACGACCCAGTCGCCGATGCGGATGTCCTTTTCGCGGATGTAGTCTTCGTTGTGCAGGCTGGCCCGGGACACCGTCACGCCGCCCACCTGCACCGGCGTGAAGCGGGCCATGGGCGTCACCGCGCCGGTGCGGCCCACGTTGACGACGATGTCCTCCACCTTCGTAACGGCCTGCTCGGCGGCGAACTTGTACGCCGTGGCCCAGCGGGGCGTCTTGGCCGTGGCGCCCAGCTTTTCGTGCAGGCTCAAGTCATTGACTTTCAGCACGACGCCGTCGATGGCGTAGCCCAGCTGCGCCCGGCGCGCCTCCACGTCCCGGCAGTACTCGATGGCCGCTTCAATGTCCGGAACCAGTTTCCACTCGGGGTTCACCTTGAACCCCAGCGCGGCCAGCAGCTCCAGCGTTTCGGCGTGGGTTTCGGGCACCTTGAGGTCCGGCCCGCCGCCGGCCTCCGGGCCGTTCAGCGTGCTTTCGTCCATCCAGCCGATCCCGTAGAAAAACACGTCCAGGGGCCGCTTGGCCGTCTCCGCGGGGTCCTGCTGGCGGACGCTGCCCGCGGCGGCGTTGCGGGGGTTGGCGAACAGCGGCTCGCCCGCGGCCTCCCGCTCTTTGTTCAGCTTCTCGAAGTCTTCGAAGTACATGAACACTTCGCCGCGCACTTCCAGCGTCACCGGCCGGCGCAGGCGCAGCGGCACCGACCGGATGGTGCGCACGTTGGCGGTGATGTCCTCGCCCCGCTGCCCGTCGCCGCGGGTGGCGGCCCGGGCCAGCACGCCGTTTTCGTAGGTCACCGACACGCTGGATCCGTCGATTTTCAGCTCGGCCACGTACGCGACGCCGTCGGTCTCGGCCATGCGCCGGACCCGGGCGTCAAAGGCCCGCAGTTCCTCGGGCGAAAACGCGTTGGCCAGGCTCAGCATCGGCACCCGGTGCTCGACGATGGCGAAGGCCTCCGACGGCGGCGCCCCCACCCGCTGCGTGGGCGAGTCCGGCGTGATCAGCTCCGGATGCGCCTCCTCCAGCGCGATGAGCTCCCGCATCAGCGCGTCGAACTCCGCGTCGCTGATGACCGGATCGTCCAGCACGTAGTAGCGGTAGTTGTGCTCGTTGATTTGCGCCCGAAGCTCCTCGATGCGCACCGCCACGTCCTTGCGGTCCATGCGCGTCCCCGCCTCCAGTCCGTCCGAGAGCCCAATTGAAACCAAGACTATTCTTTTCCATACTCGCGGGCGGAATCCTTTGCGGCCCAAGGCGGTGTCGCGCGGCGTCTAAGGCCGGCGCGCCCCTCATACCCATGTACTTGGCAGCTGCGAAAGCGAGGTCGGCGCCGGGTGTTCATTCCAACGCGGCAGCTGCGGGCGTGGGGCGCGGCCTTGTTGGCCGCCGTCGCGGCCCTGCTGGTCTTGCAGCTTATCGCCGAGCCCATGGTCAACCGGTCGGTGCCCGTATGGATGGCCGTGGAGCCGGGTCCGCCCCTGGTTTACGCCGACGGCTACGAACAAGGACCGCCGGGCCCGCCGCTGCGGGCCGCCGCGGCCATCCTTATCGAGGCCAACACCGGCACGGTGCTCTACGCCCACAACGAGCACGAGCGCCGGCCCATGGCCAGCACGACGAAAATTATGACGGCGCTGATGGCGCTGGAGACGACGCCTTTGGAGCAGCTCGTCACCGTCAGCCCGCAGGCCGTCCGGGTGACGGGCTCCGACGCGGGCCTGCGGCCCGGCCAGCGGCTGACCATGTTCGAGCTGCTCCACGCCTTGATGCTGCCTTCGGGCAACGACGCGGCCAACGTGGTGGCCGAGCACGTGGCGGGCAGCCAAGCGGCCTTCGCCCAGCTGATGACGGAGCGGGCCCGGGAGCTCGGCGCCGTCCGCACCCGCTTCGCCAACGCCCACGGCCTCGACGATCCGAACCACTACTCCACCGCCCACGACCTGGCGCTGCTGTCCATGGTCGCCATGCGCCTGCCCACGTTCAGCCAGGTGGTGCGCACGCCCCATTTTCAGGCGCAGAGCATCAGCGCGTCGTGGCGCAACACCAACCGCCTGCTTTGGAGCTTCGAAGGCATCGAAGGCGTCAAGACCGGCACCACGGGCGGCGCCGGGTACTGCCTGGTGGCCGCGGCGTCGCGGGACGGCATGCGCCTCATCAGCGTGGTGCTGGGCAGCCCCGACCGCTGGAACGACTCGGTGCGCCTGCTGGAGTACGGATTTGACCAGTTTCACCTCATTACGCTGGCCGCCCACGGCGAGGTGCTGGCCGAAGCCCGGGTGCCGGGCGGAATGGGCACGCTCCAGGCCGTGGTGGACGGCGACTTCCGCGTCGTGGTGCGCGACGAGGAAATCAACGACCTGCAGGTGCGGGTGTGGCTGGAGCGGTTGCGGGCGCCGGTCCGCGCGGGAGAGACGGTGGGCGCGCTGGACATCATGGGCGCCGATGGACGCCTGATCCGCTCGGTGCCGCTTCTGGCCAAGGAAACGGTGCCCCGGTGGACCGTGCACGGCGCCCTGTGGCGCTGGTTCCAGGAGCTTTGGAGCTCGCGAACGGGGAGGTGAGACCTGGTCCCGCCCTCACGGCAGGAGGAAAGGCCTGCCAAAGGGAAAACCTAAGACGGTCACAAGGGAGGTTGAAAGCGCCGGTGTCGACACCCAACGGGCGGGAGCTCGCGCTCACCATCGGGCGGGAAGTGCTGACGGCGGTCAGCCCCATCGTCGCGTTTGTGGTCATTTTGCATTTCACGCTGGCGCCGCTGGGCACCGAGGGGCTGGTGCGCTTTCTCGCGGGCAGCGTCATGGTCACGCTGGGCCTGGGCCTGTTTCTCCTCGGCGTCAACATGGGCGTGGTGCCCTTGGGCGAGCGGGTGGGCGCCGAGCTGCCGGCCAAGCTGGGCGCCGTGGCCGTATTTGCCGTCTTCGTGCTCTTCGCCGTGGTGGCGGTGGTGGCTGATCCGAACGTGCAGGTTTTGGCCTCGCTGGTCGGCACGGCCTCCGACGGAGCGATTCCCTCCTTGCAGCTGGTCATTTTCGTCGCGGGCGGCGTCGGCCTTTACACCTTGCTGAGCCTGCTGCGGGTGTTCTTCCAGATTCCCGTCGGCTGGATTTTGCTGCCGTCCTACGTGCTGGCCTTCGTCCTGAGCGCGTTCGTGGACGCGCGCTTCCTGTCGGTGGCCTTCGATGCGGGCGGGGTCACCACGGGACCGCTGATCGTGCCCTTCGTCATGGCCCTCAACGTCGGCATCGTCTCGGTGCTGGGCGTGCGGGACCGGATGGCGGCAAGCTTCGGCCTCGTGGCCATGATCTTCATCGGACCCATCCTGGCCGTGCTGCTCTTGGGCTTGCTGTACTCGTAACGTCGCACTCGGCATGCGCGGCGAAGGGCTGGAAGGTGGAAACCGGTTCGTGGCTGATTGGTGGAGCGAGCTTGTCCAAGTGGCTGCCGAGGTGGCCGTGGCGGTGACGCCGCTGGCGGCGGTGGCCGTTGTCTCAAACTTTCTCTTTCTCAAACTTCCCCGCACCCAGGTGCGCACTGTCATCACGGGCCTGGTGCTGACGGCCCTGGGCACCATGTTTTTTCTGTACGGCGTGCGCATCGGCTTCATGCCCGCGGGGCAGACCATCGGCCAGCTCATCGCCGCGTCCCGGCCCGCGCTGCTGGTGCCCATCGGCTTCGTGCTGGGCTTCGTGACCATCCTGGCCGAGCCGACGGTGCGGGTGCAGACCGCGGAAGTGGCCCGCGTATCGGGCGGCGCCATTCCGGAGCGGCTGCTGCTGTACGTGTTGGCCATCGGCGTCGGCATCGCGGTGGCGCTGGCCATGCTGCGGGTGTGGCTGAACATTCACCTGCTGGCCATCCTGATCCCAGGATACGCCCTGGCCTTTCTGCTTATGTTCTTCGTCTCGCC
>QGSR01000183.1 GCA_003387805.1 Bacillota bacterium
AAGTGGTGCCTCCGGCGAGAGCCGCGCCTGCGGCAGAAGCCAATCCGGCGCGGGCGCCTGCGACGCCAAGGCGCCCTCGGGCCGCGCGGCGCCGGCCAGCACCAGCGCCAGAAGGGTCGCCAGCACGAGGCCCCCCCAACGGCGCCGGCGGGTCCGCGGCGCTGGTTCCGGCAAGGCGAAGACGCGTCGCACGCGAGACATTCCTTCACGCAAGGAGGCTCCCTCCTCGTTCTTCGCTTGGTTCGACCAAAACGGCCCGCTCCCTGGTCAAGAGTTAAGGGCTATTGCGGAAAAACCCAGGAAGCCGTGGAAAATTGCGGGTTCGGCTTCGGCACGGGTCGACGGACCGCGGCCGTGCCCGCTGTTATAGTCGGAATTGTATTGTGGATTGCGATGCGTATTCGCAGGTCCCCGAGCCTCGAAGCTGCAGCGGGGAGGTGGCGCCGTGGCGGGCAAAGCCCCGGCCCTTCTGGGCCGCAGCCGGACGGCAGGCGGAGCGACGGGGGGAACAACGAGCGGCGCGGGACCGGCGCGGCCGGCGCGGACATCTCGGGCGGCGCGGCCGGCTCGGGTGGCGCGGACATCCCGGACCGCGCGGACATCGCGCACCGCGAGGACCGAGCCTGCCGGCTCGGCCGGCGCGCTGGCCCGCCGCGTCGTGCATGCCGCGCGGGCGATGGTCCTCTCCCGCGGTCACTGGCTGACGCCGCTGCTGCTGGGCCTGCTGCTGGGCCGGGCCACGGTGCTGGCGGCGGCCAAACCCTTCGGCACCGCCTTCGTCATCAGCCTCGCGGCGCTGGGGATGCAGACCCGGGCGCTGGTGGCGACGCTGGGCGCCGTCATCGGCGACGCCCTCAGCCCTCCGGCCGCCGGCGGGCTGCCCGCGTGGCCGGTGCTGCTGGTGGCTTGGTGCGTTACGGCCGCGGCCGGGCGCTGGTTCCGCCTGCCGCCGGCGGTGGTGGCCCTGGGAGCACTGTTGGGGGCGGCCAGCCTGCGCTTCGTGGAGGCGGCCTTCACCGGCGGCGGGTGGGACATGCCCGCCCTGGCCTCCGTATCGGAAACGCTGGCGGTGGTCGCGCTGTTTCCGGCCGTGGGGCTGTTGGCCGCCCGGCCCGCCGAGCTTGGCCGAGGGCAGATGGCCTCGGTCCTGGCGGCGGCCGGGTTGCTCGTCATGGGTACCGAAGGACTCGAAATGTACGGACTGGCCGTGTCCGCGGTCCTGATGCGGACCCTTTTGCTCATCGCCGCGGCGGCCGGCCGCAGCGCAGGCCCGCTGGGCGGCATGGGCGCCGGCGCGGCGGCGGGCACCATGATGAGCGTACTGGCCGTGCTGGGAACGGGCTTGTGGCGCTGGCCGGCGGCGGTGCTGGCCCCGGCCGGCCTGCTGGCGGGGCTGGGCGCGTCGCTGGGCCGCATCGGCGCCCTCGCGGGCCTGTTCATCGCGCATCTCCTTTTGTCTCCGTACGCCGCCGACGGTTTCGAGATTGCGGCCGCGCTGACCGAGAGCCTGGCGGCGGCCGCGCTGGCCGCGTTGGTCCCGCGCGCTGCTTTGGACCAGATGGCCGCGCTCGTTCCGGACACGCCGGAGGCCCGGCGGGCCCGGCAGGAGCGCCGGCGCCGGGCCGAAACCGCCGCCCGGCGGGAGCTGCGCAAAATCAGCGCGGCGCTGCAGGACGTGGGACGCCGGCTGGGCGCGCCCCGGCCCGAGGACGCGGGCGAACGGTTCGGCCGGTTCGTGCTGGACGTGGCCGACGACGTGTGCGCGGGCTGCCCCCACCACGCGGTCTGCTGGAGCACCCACGTGTACAGCACGTACCGCGACTTGCTGCAGACGGCCGCCGCGGCGGCCGACGGCGGCTCCGTCCGGCCCGACGACTTGCCCGACGGCCTGCGGCGGCGGTGCATCCAGCCGGAGCGCCTGGCCGCCGGCGTCAGCCGGATGCTGGCCGCGATGCCGCGTTGGTGGCCGGCGGCGGCCGCGCAGGAAGCGGAGTTTGACGTATACAGCGTCGTCCAGCGCCAGCTGGCGGGCATCGGGGCCGTACTGGCCGCCGTGGCGGACCGCGTGGAATGGCGCGCGGCCGACGCCGGCGGGCCGGGCCCAGCCGCCAATGCGCGCCTGGCCGGCGCTCCGGACGACGCAGGCAATGCGCGTGAAACAGGCGCCCCGCTCACCACGGGGCACCCGGGCAAAGCGGCAACCGAGCTGTTGCTTGATCGCTCGGCCTATGGACCGGAGCCGATGCGGAATGCGCAGGGGTCCATGCCGCCCGGCGGGGTCGCCGGCCCTTCGGCAGGCGCGCCCCGGCGAAAGCCGCGGTACTGCCTGGTGGTGGACGTGGCCCGGGCGGCCGCCGCGGGCTCGTCCGTATCCGGCGACGCGTTTCGCCGCGTCGATTTGCCCGGCCACCGGGTGGTCCTCGGTCTCAGCGACGGCATGGGCACCGGGCCCCGGGCCGCCGTGGAAAGCGAGGCGGCGGTGGCCATGCTGGAACGGCTCTTGCTGGAGGGCTTTGATCTGGCCTTCGCGGCGCAGATCATCAATCTCATTCTGCTGCTCCGCTCGCCGGGCGAGAGCTTCGCCACGCTGGACGTGTGCTCGTTCGATCTGTGTGACGGCTCCATGCAGCTGCTGAAAACGGGCGCGCCGCCCACGTATATCCGCCGCGCCGCCCACGTGGACGTGGTACGGGCCGACAGCCTGCCCATCGGCATTTTGCAAGCCGTGGAGACGTCCGTCGTCGAGTACCGGCTCCATCCGGGCGATACCGTCGTCATGGTGACGGACGGGGCGCTGGAGACCGGGTCCATCGGCGCGGACAAGGCGGAGGCGCTGGCCCGGGCGCTGCGGCGCCTGGAGCCCGGCGACCCCCGTGAGACGGCGGCGGAGCTTCTCAAGCGGGTTCAGGCCGGGCCGGACCAGTTTCCTCGCGACGACGTGACCGTCGTGGCCGCCAGGCTGCTTCCCCTTCGACCCGTTGACGAGGGGGCTATGACTGCGCTCGGGCTCCAAAGGGAGCCGCGGCTCGGCGGCGACGGGCCGAGCTGAGACGCGCAGGGACCGGTTGAGACGTACGGGGCCTGGGCGCAACGATCGTGAGACAGTTGTGAGACCCACAGCGTCCGCGCGTCCTCTATGATCAACTCGAAAGGTGGAGGCCGCACCGAGCGTGCGGTCCGGTGTGCGATGAGGCACTCCTGCGCACACCACCGTCCGGGCACTTCGTGCGAGCGGAAACGGACGGTGCCTCAACGGTTCGTGGCAACGGGGCAAGGGCAAATGGGGGGATCGGCAACGATCGGGGGGTGCCGTTGCCCTAAGCCACACTTTTTCTTCCGGCGCGAGCTACTCCGCTATGCCGGCCAGCGCCTGCTGGAGGCGTTCGGTGGCGCGGCGCAGGTGACGGTAGTACGTCGCGCGGCTGATGTGCAGCTCGGCCGCCACGGCGTCCGCGGCAATGCGGCGCCAGTAGGTCTTGTACAGCAGTTCCGCGTCGTATTCCGTCAGCGGCGGAGGGCACGGCTCGCGCCCGCTTAAAAAGTGCTTGACCTTCGCCCGGAGCTCCTCCGCGGGAATCCCGACCGAGCGGGGCACCGGGCTGGCCGCCCACGCGTCCGCGTCGTGCGCGTCGGTTAAAAGCGCGCGCACGTCGTCCACCGTAAACTCGCGCACCGGCCGCGTCGGCGCCGGTTTGCGCGCCATCGCTTCCAAGAGCGACAAGACCCAAGGCCCGAAGCGCCCGTGGCGCAAATCCAGCTGGAACCTGGACCGGCGAGGATCCGCTTTCGCCTCCTCGGATTCGGGGGGGTAGTAGCGGGTGAATCCGAGCATGCGCAGCAGTTCCTCCAGGTCGGACCGGTTGGTGCGCAGGATGGCCCGGGTGCCGTCGCCGAGGCGGGCCAGGCCGTCGCGGATGATGACGCCCATCAGCTCGCCGCCGCGGTACTCCGGATGATTTTCCTCCGCCGCCACCATCACGGCCAGGTACGTGTCGGCTTCGTCGGCCGACAGCCGGGCGAAGTGGTCGTACTCCTCCGGCAGGTGCAGGCGCACCGCGTCGGGTTCGATGTCTTCGATCAGCGCGATGGAGTCCCGGTACAGCAGCACGGCGACGAAAAAGCCCACGACCTGTCCTTCCGAGTCGAAGACGATCCGGCACCACTCCGGCGCTTCGGCCACGATGCGATTCATGAGCCGCGGGTAGGACTCGGGGTTGTCGAACAGAATGGGCTGGGTGCCCGCCCCGCGCAGCAGCCGCTGGATGCCGGGCAAATAGCGCTCGTTGGCCATCTGGACCACCAGGTTGCCCGAGATGGACAAGTCGGCGTACGTGGCCGCCGACGGGAGCGCGTCCGCGCAGACGTTGAGCAGCGTGGCCGCGATGCCGTGGCGCTGGCTGCGGGGCGCCGTGTCCAGCCGCTGCAGCAGGAAATCAACGGCTCGGCGGCGCACCCGCTCGAAACCCGAGGGATCGCGCCGTCGAAAGTCCGCAACCAGGTGGTGGCGGGCCACGTCGTGCAGCCGGAATCCCGTGGCCGTACTGAGCACGAACGACAGCCGCGCCAGCTCGGCCAGGCGGTCGGCGGGGACGGGCTTGCCGCTGACGGCGGCCAGCAGCT
>QGSR01000184.1 GCA_003387805.1 Bacillota bacterium
AGGTCATGAACAAGGGGCGTTCCGGGGGGAAGGGGGGTGGTTGGGCCGGCGCACGGCGGGGGGGTGCGGTGGCGCGGGCGGGTGCGCGGAGGGGGCGGCGGGGGGCCGGGTGGGCCGGCGGGCACGACGGGCAGCTGCCCGCCGACATGGTCCGGCCCCGGCCGCGGCCGGTCTCCCCGCAATTCGGCGGCTGATACCCACCAGCCGACTGACGATAGAAGAAGGGCCGGCGCCCTGAAGGCGCCGGCCCTTCTTTGTGGCGGACGGCCGTCCGCCGGACTCGGTTGGCTGCGGCCGGGCGGCACCCGGGGCAGCGGCCCCGCCGGCCGCCCGGCTTACCGAGCGCCGGCGGCCTGGTCCTCGCCCCGCGCCTCGAAGGGCTCTTCGGCGTCCACGAACCGGTCCTTGACACGAGCCAAAATCTTGGGCATGGCCGTGTACTCCATCTCCTCGGCCGGCAGGCGGTGCGGCTCGAAGGGCCCCATGCGGCGCATCATCTCGGCCATCTCCAGCGCGATCTGGCGCGCCTTGTCGAAGCCCGGGTCGGCGAACATGTCGCGCGGGCCCACCAGGCGGCCCCGATTGAGCTGGAAGCCCAGCGCCACCACCCGCGGCGGGCCGTCGAAGCGGCTGGTGTCGCTTTGCTCGAAGCCCACCGGCATCAGCGGCCCGCTGTGGGAGCCGCGCATCCAGCCTTCGACGAAATGCGGCTGCGTGAAGGCCTCCAGCGCCTCGCCCACCGCCGGCAGGCCGCTCTGGCAGCGCACGATGGCCACGGGGTCGTCTTTGCCCACGTACTCGCCCGCGATGTAGCTCAGGCGCTGCGTGGACGTGGCGGCCACGGGCTCCGTCTCGCCGGGGCGGTAGATGTTGCGGATGACGTAGCGGCTGGAGGAGCCGATGAACGCCAGCAGGTCGTACAGCTCCGCGGGCGTGCGGAAGCGCGCGACCTTGTTTTCATACAGGTCCAGAATCTCGAAGTCGAAGCCTTCGTGCATGTTGGGGTCGATGACCAGGCCCGGCGTGTTGAACGGGTCCGCGAACATGCGGTAAAGCGGCAGGTTCCACGCGCCCGGGCTCGTCTTGTCGCCCAGGAAGATGATGACGGGCTCGCTCTTGCGCTCCTCGAACTCCATCTCCGCCACGCCGGGGCCCAGCCCGCGCACGGTGCCGGCGAACGCGTCCTTGAGCAGGTCCTGCCCGGCGCCGTACAGCTTGAGCCGCTTGGCCACTTCCGTCGTGCGGGCGAAGACGTCCCACGCGGCGCCGTGGATCTTCTCGCTGTCCACGCCGTGCTGGTGGGTCATGATAAGCGCGATGTCGTCGCCCACCCGTCCGACGCGGTAGTCAATGATGAGCCCGGAATCCCGCAGCTCCTGCAAGCTGGCGTTGGCCGCCTCCATCATGTCGGGGTGCACCGACGAATGACCGACGTAACCGCCCGTATCGGCTTTGATCACCGACAGAGTAATCATTTGTTAAAAGGAACCCCCTGTGGAAGTCGTTCTCAGCGACCGGCTCCGCATAGGCCGGTCATGTCCCCCGCGCGTGCGCGGTCTCGCTGCGACACCGGCGCCGCCCGCGCCCCGCGGGCCGCCGCGCCGGACGCGCGCTCCCCCTCACGGCTGAAAATGGGCGCGCGAAAACTGGGCTGTCCGCATCGCCCCGACAAACGGGCGCGAACAACCTGCAACCACTAGCGGTCCCTCTGTCCCCGCGATTGCTCGCGGGATTTAAGGATCCGCCTGACGACCGTGGTCGGGCCGAGTGGCATCCGCCGATCGTTTCGATAAACCACTTCCTCGTCAACTCGCCGCAGTGCCCGAGGCACCTTCCGCTCCGGCGAGTCCTGGCGCTTTTTGTCGATATTCAGTTGTCGGTCCCGAAGCTCCGCCGTCCCGGCCGTTCATGGCCCGCGCCTTCGCCCGCCGCATCACCTCCCGTCCGGTCCACCCCGGCACATCCTATTCGCCGGCCGCGGAAAGTTTCCTTGGCCGACCTTCGTCGGAAAGTTTTGCATTTCCGCGGCCGCCGTGATTATACCACCCGACGCCCGCGGTGTCTACCGCCTCGGGCCCGCGTGGCCCTGTGCCTTTCCGAATGATATAATCGGCCACGGAGGAGACGCCGATGAAAAAGCAATCCGCGGCCAAAGGCCCGGCCCGGGCCGGCGGCGGGCACGAGTTCCTGCCCCGGACCGACGTGGACGCGGTCCTGGCGGCGCTGGACGAAACGTACCCCGACGCCTGGTGCGAGCTGGTGCACCAAACCCCGTTCGAGCTGCTGGTGGCCACCATCTTGTCGGCCCAGTGCACCGACGAGCGGGTCAACATCATTACGGCCCGCATTTTTCCAACCCACAACAGGCCCGAGCACTTCGCGGCCCTCACCTACGAAGAGCTGGAGGAGATGATCCGCGACTGCGGGCTGTACCGGGCCAAAGCCAAGGCCATCATCGACACGTCCCGCATTTTGCTGGAGGAATACGACGGCCAGGTGCCCCGCACCCGGGAGGAGCTGGTGAAGCTGCCGGGCGTGGGGCGCAAGACGGCCAACGTGGTGCTGAGCACCGCGTTCGGCGTCCCCGCCATCGCCGTGGACACCCACGTCTTCCGGGTGGCCAACCGCATCGGCCTGGCCGACGCCCCCGACGTGAACAAGACGGAAGAGCAGCTGATGGCCGTCATCCCCGAGTCCCGCTGGTCCAAGGCCCACCATCAGCTGATCCATCACGGGCGGCGCATCTGCTCGGCCCGCAGCCCCAAGTGCGGGCAGTGCCCCATCGAGCCGTACTGCCGCTACGCCGCGGAGCAGCGGGAAGCCCGGGCCGCGGCGCCGTGAGCCGCCGGGCACGTCGTCGGGCCCGCCCCCGTTTCGGGGCGGGCCCGCTTTTTTGTCATCAATTTGTCAAACGAGATCGTGACGGACAACGCGCGGGCGGCAGGAGTCCGCGACGGCCGCGCCGAACGGAGTGAGGCGCCCACGGACGTCGTTGTTTTGTCATCAACTTGTCCACATTCTGTCCACAATCTGTGGATAACTTGGGGAACGCGGGGGCGGCCGGCCATTGCAGATTGAAATTCGCGGCATCGAACGGCTCAGCTTCAGGGAACGCCAGGTCGTCGCCTTGAAAGAAACCGGCCACAGCAACCAGGAAATCGCCCGCCGGCTGAACGTGTCGCTGACCACCGTCGCGACGCTCTACAGCCGCGCGAAAGCGAAAGGATATCAAGTCGTCCTCGTGATTTCGGGGGATCCATTGAATCTGTATGGCGGGAACGACGGGGATATGACCGAACGGCCGCCCGAGCCCGACGGCCCGGCGGGCGCCGGGGAGGGCCCGGACCCGGGCGGCACGGCCGAAAGCGAGTGAAGTGACGTCAGGAGGGGCCGGCCGGCGCTACACCACCCGGGCGCCGGCGGCCTTCATGTCCTCGATGGCCTTCTCCTCGTCGCCGGGCTCCACGTTGACCGGCCGGGACGCGGCGGCGATGAACACCGCTTCGAACCCGTTCTTGATGGCGTCCAGCACCGTGGCCCGCACGCAGTAGTCCGTGGTCAGCCCGCCTACGTACACTTTGCGCACGCCTTGCTGCTTCAGCCACGAAGCCAGGTCCACGTCCGACGGCGGACCGGCGGCGTCCGGGTCTTCGGCCAGATAGCCGTCGAACCCGCTGTAGCCTTCCTTGTCCGAGGCGAAGGCTTTGCGGAACACGTGGCCGTCCACCTTGAGATCCGGATGAAATGCCGCGCCGTCGGTGCCCTGAACGCAGTGGACGGGCCAGATGCCGCCCTGCTCCTTGAACGACGCGTGATCAGCGGGATGCCAGTCCTGCGTGTACACCACCGGCCGGCCCGCGCGCCGAAAGGCCTCAATCCACTGGTTCAAAACCGGCACCACGGCGTCGCCCTCGTCCACGCCTAGAGCGCCGCCGGGGCAGAAATCGTTTTGCACGTCCACCACGATAAGGGCCGCATCGGCCTCCGGTGTCACCACCGCATGCATCATGGAGCCTCCCTGTCCGGTTGTCGCCTGTCGCTCTTGTCGCCTAATATGTCCTCGTGCCCGGAAGTGTCTGCGCCGGTCAGGGGGCGGCCGCGCTCCTCCCCTTCCACGCCCAGAAACTCCCCGTCGCAGTACGCGCACGTCCACACCTGCGTGTACGACACCGAGGAGTAGCTGGGCTTTTCGCAGTACGGGCAGATTTTCCGCTCCAAACCACAGTGACCTCCTTCTTCACCGCGGTCCCCTAGCGCAAGACGTTCGACACGGCGCGCGGGGTTCCTTTGCGCGGCAGGACTTGGCCCCCGGCGGCGGGAACATGTGGGCGAGGCCACAGCGCGACGAACTGCGGGGGATCGCCATGACCGACCAACTCCGGGAAACGCCGTGGTACCGCCGCGGCCCGGGGCGGGACCAATGGCTTCGCCGCCCCATGCCCGGGCCGCTCCACCTCATCGGCTCCGGGCAAGCGTCGCTGCGGGTCGTGCTGCGCCGCAGCGCGTGGGACGACATCGAAGGGCTGCACGCCGCCGGGCTGCCGCCCGCGCCCCATGCGGCCCCGGTCCGTCCC
Organism: Bacillota bacterium; assembly: GCA_003387805.1. GTDB lineage: Bacteria > Bacillota > Limnochordia > Limnochordales > ZCTH02-B6 > CALJUZ01. The sequence continues at coordinate 4,575 of QGSR01000184.1, forward strand.
GCCG
>QGSR01000185.1 GCA_003387805.1 Bacillota bacterium
CGCCCGGGCTTCAAACCGCTAGCGGGACGACGACCCGCCAGTGGGGCAAACCCTCAGTGCCGGACCCATTTCCCACCCATGGACCGCCGATTTTGCCCCACCAACGGGCCGCTCGCCCACATCGGCCGGCACTGCGAACGCGCACGCGTAGTTCAGTACGACGAAACCCGCAATCAGGTTCATCGCTCACAGCGGTGACTGTCAAAACCAGTATCCAGACGATGTTTTCGGCGTCGGTTCCGATTTGGGCCTGGGCGGTTTGCACGCCGGCCACCCAGTCGCCCGGGCTTCAAACCGCTAGCGGGACGACGACCCGCCAGTGGGGCAAACCCTCAGTGATAGACCCATTTCCCGCCCATCAACCGTCGACTTTGCCCCGCTGGTGGGCCGTTCATCATTCTTGCCTGGCGTCGCACGAGGGCGAAGACGCTCGCATCACAGGACGGGCGAGGGTACGGGCAGGACCCCGGGCGAGACCGCAGGCAACACCACAGACGAGGTCGTAGGCAAGATTCGGACGAGGCTGCGAGCAAGCCCTGGCCGAAGCTGCGCGCAAGACCCGGACGAGGCGGCGAGCCAGACCCGGACGAGGCAAACCCAGTCGAGGCGGCGGGCAAGACGTGGGCGAACCCGCGGGCAGCAACCCGGACAAGGCGGCGAGCCAGATCCGGACGAGGCTAGGCGACCCAGACCCGGACGCGGCGACGGGACGAGGCGGCCGGCCAGACCCGGACGAGGCGCGGCGGGCCAGACCCGGACCAAGCCGCTAGGAAGCCCTGGCCGAAGCTGCGGGCAAGTTCCGCCCGAGGCCGCGCGCCGGACCCGGCAAGCCGGCGGCCAAGCCCACGGCCACCCTTGCGACAGGGCCGCGGCCAATGTCACGGGCCGGGCCCCGGAGCCAAACCGGCCTGGCACCGGCGGCAAACCGGCCCGGTCCCGGCGGCAAACCGGCCCGGTCCCGGCGGCAAACCGACCGGGCCCCGGCAGACCCCCCTACGTGCGGAAAATCACCCGCTCGTTGCGGAAGGCCCGCTGCGTCCCCCACAAGGCCGCGCCCGCCGTTGCGACCAGCGACCCGAGGGTTAGCAGCACCGGCGCCGCGCCGGGCAGGCTGCCCTCGAGCACGTCCCGCACGATGAACAGCACGTTCAGCACCGGCACCAAGTACGTCCAGACGGCGACGGCCTCCGTCTCCGCAAACATCAAGTACATGCTCGGCAGCATCACGAGGAACGCCAGCGCCGTCATGTACGCCTGGGCCTCCCGATAGCTCTTGCTGTAGACGCTCAGGCCCAGCTCGACGGCGGAGGTCAACGCTACGAACAAAGCCATGACGACGAACAGCAGCGCCATGTGGCCGGCCTGGACGCTGACGGTCATCGCCTCCGCACCCAGCAGCTTCGGCATGATGTACAGCATGGACCCTACCGAGCTGCCGATGAGCAGCATCACGGCGACCAGCGTCACCGTCATGACGGCCAGGAACTTGCCCAGGACGAGGGCCGGCGTCGGCGCCGGCACCATCACCAAGGTTTCCAGCGAGTTGCGCTCCTTCTCGCCCGCCGCCGCGTCAATGGCCGTGTACATGCCGCCCATAACGGCCCACACGACGATAAAGAACGGAACGAACATGCCGAGCATGCGGCCCGCCATCTGCTCCCGGGGCGTGACGTCCCGGGTGCCCGTCACCTGAAACGGCTGCACCAGCTCGGGCGGCAGGCCCCGCTGGGCCAGGCGCGCCGCGCCCACCTGCGCGCCGAACGCCTGCAGCATGGCCTCGAAACGCTGCAGCGCCATTGCGGAACGGTTGCTGGAACCGTAGTACAAAAGCTCGACCGGAATCGGCTCTTCCGCGGCCCAAAGGCCCGCGGCATCCTCGGACAAGGACACGACAAGATGAATTTCTCCGCCGGCCAGGCGCTCTCGCCAGCGGGCGAGGTCCTCGCCGGAAAAGTCCCCGGCGGCCCGGGCACCGACCCCCGCTCCCGCCGTACCGCCGACAACAGCACCGCCCGCGACAGTGCCGCCGTCGACCGCTCCGCCGCCGGCGCCGACGCTGCCCGCACCCACGCTCGCGGCCGTTGCGGCGCCCTCGGCCGTTGCGGTGCCCTCGGCCGCTGCGGCGCCCTCGGCCGCTGCGGCGCTCTCCACCGCAAAGCCGCCCGCCGTCTCCAGAAACGCGACCAGCTCCGCCGGCACGGAACCGCCGTGAAACGCCACGACGGCCGTCTCCTCCTGCAGCGCCTCCTGCTGCCTGACCATAACCACGGGCCCGACCATCATGATCACCGGCATGATGACGATGGGCAGCAGAATCATCATGTACACGGTCCGCTTGTCCCGCACCGTGTCCAGCAGCTCACGGGACCACACCGCCCGAATCTTAGACCACACGGCTGCCCGCCTCCTTCGAGCCGGCGCGGCGCCCGCCGCTTTCCGACGCGCCCAGCGTTTCCACCCAGTACGCAAACGCGTCCTCCAGGTTGTCGACGCCCACTTCCCGGCACACTTCCGCCGGCGTGCCCATGGTGCAGATTTCGCCGTTGACGATAATCGCGACCCGGTCGCACACCCGGTCGGCCTCCAGCAAGTAGTGGCTGGAGAACAGCACGCTCCGCCCCGACGCTTTGCTCTGCCGGATGAACTCGATGATGGACCGCGCCGCCAGCACGTCCAGCCCCGCCGTCGGCTCGTCCAAAATCAGCACCTGCGGCGCGTGCAGCACCGCCCTGGCCAGCGCCACCTTCTGCCGCATCCCTTTCGAGAAGTGCTCGGTGCGCTCGTTCTTGAAATCCGCCAGCCCCAGCCACTCCAAGAGCTCGTCGATGCGCCGCTCGAGCTCGGCACCGCCGAGGCCGCACAGCCGCCCGTAAAACCGCAGGTTTTCCGCGGCCGTCAGCCGCCCGTACAGGCCGGGATCCGTCGGCAGCACGCCCAGACGGGCCCGCACCTGCTCGGACTCCCGCACCACGTCGTACCCGGCCACCCGGGCCGTGCCCCGCGTCGGCCGCATGCTGGTCGACAGCATGCGAAGCGTCGTCGTCTTCCCCGCGCCGTTGGGGCCGAGGAGCCCGAACACTTCACCCTGCTCCACCGTGAAGGTGACGTTTTTCACTACGGTGCGGCGGCCGAACGTTTTCTCCAGCCCGCTCACTTCAATCACGCCTGTTTCACTCCCAACGGAACCGCCGGACGGCCAGGACCATGGCCACCGCGCCCCATCCGGCTAAATACAGCATCCCCGGCCAGTGCATCTCCAGACCGTGGCCGTGCGTCGCCACGCCCCGCAGCGCCTCCACCAGCGGCGTCAGCGGCAAAAGGTCGATGACCGGCTGCAGCGCGTCGGGAATAAACTCCCGCGGCCAGAACGTCCCCGACAAAAACATCATCGGAAACGTCAGCGCGCTGCCGAAGGTGTTGGCGCCGTCAGGCGTGGCCGACAGAGTGGACACGGCAAAGCCGATGGAAAGAAACGCCACCGAACCGATGACCGACAAAAGGAACATATTGAGGTAGCTGCCCACCACTTGCGCCCGGAACACCAGCACGCCCACGAGGACGATGATGGCGCCTTGCAGCAAGTTCGTGATGGTGAAGCGGGCCACCAGGCCGGCCAAAAAGAGGCCCGGAGGAAAGGGCGTGGCCAGCACCCGCTTGAGCAGCAGCCGCTCGCGATACGCCGTCAGCACCGCAGTCACGCCCATGAGGCCGTTTTGCATGAGCACCATGGCCAAAACGCCCGGGAGCAGGAAGTCGAACATCGTCAAGTTGTAGGCGGAAATCCCCGAGGCGTCCACGGTCAGCACGTCCCGCCGCCCCGTCATTATCTTGTTGGCCTCTTCGACCACGCTGCGCACGATGGCGATGCCTGCCTGGGCGATTTCATAGCTGGCCTCGTCGTAGTACACCCGCACCGGCGCCGTGCCGCCCGCCGCGGCCACTTCCGCCACCGTCGGCAGCACCACCACCAGGCTGCGGTCGCCCCGGCGCAGCGCCTCCAGCGCCTCGGGCTCGGTCTCATCCACGATGCGCAGCGTCTCGATTTGCCGCAGCGCCTCGGTCAACTCCCGGGCCATCGGATCGCCGGCGTCGGCCACCACCGATGTGGTCAGCACCAGGTTGGTGCCGGAGCTGAACACCGTACCGATGAGCGCCATGAGCATGAGCGGAAACGCCACGCCCCAGAACAAGCCGTGCTTGTCGCGGAAAAACAGGCGAAACGCCATCTCGACCACGGCCAGAAATCCTCGCACGATGCAGCCCTCCCTTCAAGCCCGGCGCCGGCCATCACTCCCGCAGCCGGCGGCCCGTCAGCGTCAGGAACACGTCCTCCAGGTTCGACGCCTCCACCCGCAGCGAGCGGTAGCGAATGCGCCCGGCTTTGCCGGCTTTCAGCAAGGCGTCGATGGTTTCTTCAAAGTCGTTGGTGTAGACCACCGTCTCGTCTTCGTCGAAGCCGGCCACCACGTCGTGCACGCCGGGCAGCGACCGGAGCGCCCCGGTCCAGGCGTCGCGCCCGGAAGCGGCCCCGGCGTCCGCGGCGGCGTCACCGTCAGCGG
>QGSR01000186.1 GCA_003387805.1 Bacillota bacterium
CTTCCGGCCCTTCCGGCCCTTCCGGTCCTTCCGGTCCTTCGGGCCACTCCAGCCCCAGCTAGGCACTCGGGACCCGGCCGATCCCTCCGCCCGCGTCCGGCACCGACGACTGAGTTGCCGTTGCCCGGTGACACGGAGAACGTCTGCGAACCGCCGTGCGAATGAAAACCGTCCCTGACGAAAATCCGATGTGCGCTCAAGGCACAAAGCCGAGTTCCCGGCGCAGTGACCGTAACGTGGCGCAACATCAACGTGCTTCCCGCGCCTGGGACCGAATCCCGGCCGCGCCGACGGCGGAACTCGTCATCGGGAGCGGACTAAGGCTCATTGGTGAGGCTTGTTTCCCTGACAACGCTCGTTTTTGACGCTTACGGCAAAAACAATCCTCAGAAATGAGGCTTGTTGGCGCAGCGATGCGTCGGGCGGAGTGTTAGCGCAAAGTCCCAGGCCATGCACAAACTTCCAGTGGCGAATGGCATGGGCTGCTTGCGAACGGGCCATTCAGTCCTGGACGCTGCCATCCGCTCCCGGCCCGCGGACCGTCTTGGCCGGGCCTTCGCCCGTCTTTGGTCCGCCCTTGGGCCGTCTTTGGCCCGCCCTTGCTCGTCCTTGGCTTGCCCTCGGCCCGTCCTCGACCTCGCACTGACCTTCCCCGATGCTGCGGCAACTCCGGAAACCAGCGGTCCCCGCGCAGTACCACGGACGTTTTCGGTGAGCGGCCGCCCGCTTCGGCGCATCCGCACCGTGTCGGGCGCTATGCAGTAACCGGCATCGCGCACGCCGACGGTTCCCATAGAAGCATCCATCGGTTATTCTTATGATGATTGTCGTTTTCCGAGCGAACCACCCGCAGTCATCTCACTCCGACGGCGAAACAGTCCGGGTTGAAAACGGTTCAAGCGGAACACGTGCGGTACATGCGGTCGGGGCGGTCCGGGCTATGCCAGGGAACCGGGCCACGGCGGGCGAACCGTGCGACGCCAGGTGGACCGGGCCACGCCGGGCGAAACAGGCCGCGGCGGGCGGACCCGTCCACGCCGATCGGACCGGCCGCTGGGCGGACCGGCCGCCAGGCGGAGCGGACCACACCGGGCGGGCCCGGTGTGCCGCCACGCCCGCCGGAACAGATGCGCCCGCCGCCGGGTTGTTTGGAGGTGCGTCTTTTGGCCAAGCAAGAAACGCTTGGGCAGCGCCGGGCCGACTTCAAGGCCGGGCTGCGAGCGTATGGGCTTATCACTCTGGGCGTGTTGATCTTCGCCCTGGGCATGAACTTTTTCCTGGCGCCGAACAAAATCGCCGCCGGCGGCGTCAGCGGCTTGTCGGTGGTGCTGCTGCACACGTTCGGTTTTCCGCCGGGCATCACCATGCTGGTCCTGAACATTCCTCTGTTTCTGTTCGGCGCCCGCGTGTTGGGGGCGTCGTTCGGCGCCCGCAGCGTCTTCGGTTTCGTCACGCTGTCGCTGGCCGTGGACGGCACGGCGCCGTTTCTGCCGACGCTGACGGAGGACCCGCTCCTGGCCTCTCTTTACGGCGGCGTGCTGATGGGCATCGGCAGCGGCCTGACGTACCGGGTCGGCGGTTCCACCGGCGGCACGGCCATCGCGGCCCGTCTCATCAGCCATTACACCAACATGAGCGTGGGCCGGGCGCTGCTCATCGCCGACGGGGTGGTCATCCTGGCCGCCGGCGTCGCCTTCGGCCCGGAGCTGGCGCTCTACGGCCTGCTGGCCGTATTCCTCACCATGCGGGTCGTCGACCTGCTCGAGGAAGGCGCCCCGTACGTAAAAGCCGCGCTCATCGTCACGGACGTGGCGGAGGAAATCAGCGCCAAGATTATTTCGGATCTGGGCCGCGGCGTGACGTCGATGCCGGCGCAAGGGATGTACACAAAACAAGACCGCAATCTGCTGTTCGTCACGCTGTACCAGGACCAGGTCGGGACGCTGAAACAGCTGGTCCACGAAGTGGACCCCGATGCGTTCGTCGTCATCACCGACGTGCACGAGGCGCTGGGCGAAGGTTTCAGGAGCTTGCGCTGAGGGCCCGGGCGGGTGACGCTCCGCCGGCGACGCGGCCGACAACGCCCGCCGTCGGCCCGCTGCACGCGCAGCGTCGGGCCGCCGAGCGGCGCCAGGGCGCCGAACCCGCGGGGACCCGCGCCTTGGAACAACAAAGCGCCCACACACCGGCCATGGCCGGCGTGTGGGCGCTTGCGGATCGTGGCAGCCCTTGGCCGCACCTTCAGCGGGGCCGCCTCACCCGCCGCTTAGAACTGGTAGACGATACCGGCCGTCACGGACCAGGCGCCGGCGCTGGCCTTGGCGTCATCAAGCGTTGTCGAGCCGTCCGTTTCCTTGTGCGTGACAGTCATGCCCTTGGAGCTTGCGGACCGATACGATGCCTTGGCCAACAGCGAAATGTCCTCCGAGAAGGCGTAATCCGCCTGGACCCCCAACACGAAGCCGAGGCCGGGATTGAACTTGTAGGAATACTCTTTATCGGTGACGGCGTACGTGTAGCTGCCCACGCCGCCGAAAACCGCGAAGCCGAAATCGTCATCAGCCACGTTGTAGTGAGCGACGGCCGCAAAACCGGACAGGGTGTGCACCAGGTCGGAATTCTTTTCATTGTTGGCGACCCGGTCGTACATCACACCGACGCCCAGCTGATCGGTCACCTGGTACAGACCGCCGACCTGGAGCGCCAGACCCGGCGTCAGCTCGTTGTCGTACTTGCTACCGTCGAGCGTCAGCGAGATCGACCCGATCCCCGCGCCCCCGAACACCGAGAACGACTGCGCCGAAGCCAGCGAAGCCGTCAGCAGCAGCACGGCCAAAACCGAAACGACAAACAAGGATTTGCGCATGAAGACAATCCTCCCAACCCGGTCATATCGAAGCTTCGTCCGTCATGCGCCGACAAGGCACGCTCCGGGACGGGCCCGGCGTGCGCCTCCACCCTCACCACCCTTCGCCGGCGCGTGTCGCCGCCGTCCCTTTCGGCGGAGATCTCAACAAATCCTTCCATCACCACTGGTTCCTGGCAATTGTGCTAAGTGTTAATATTTGATATGGACATTTGTCCTTTGTTCGAGACATTTTCCCGCTAAACAGGAGGAGTTATCCTCTTACCACGGAATAGTTCGAAGGTACGAGTGAAGCCAGGTTGTCGTGACTTGACAAAAATAGTGAGGAGGACGAAGACACATGGCATTGCACGGACGACTTGGAACGTCTCGTAAGACGGGCGTGTCCGGCGTCTCTTCAGCGGGAATTGTCGTCGTTCTGGCTCTCGTGCTCGGCCTGGTTCTGAGCGTGTCCGCCGCCGGCCTGGCGCAGCCCATCCGCATCGGCTTGCAAGGGCCCATCACCGGCGCCTGGGCGCTCGAGGGCGAAATGGCCGTCAACTCGGTGCAAGTCGTCGCGGACCAGATCAACGCCCGCGGCGGCGTGCTCGGCCGTCCCATCGAGATCGTCATCGGCGACGACCAGGGCGAGGTGCGCCAGTCGGCACTGACGGCTCAGCGCATGATCGCCGAAGGCGTCGTGGCGGTCATCAGCTCGTACGGCTCCTCCATCACGGAAGCCGCGCAGCTGATCTACGAGGACGCCGGCCTGCTCAACATCGCCTACGGCGCCACCGCGGAGACCTTGACGCAGCACGGCCATCAGTACTTCTTCCGCACGTCCTTCCGCGACGACCGTCAGGGCGACTTCTTCGCCGAGCTGGTCACGACGCACCTGAACCTGGAGCGCGTCGCCATCATTCACGACAACTCCACCTTCGCCCGGGGCCTGGCCGAAGCGGCCCGCCGCTCGCTGGCCGGCAAGCCGGGCGTGCAGGTCGTGTTCTATGACGCCATCACGGCGGGCGAACGCGACTTCACCGCCACCATCAGCCGCATGCGCACTACAAATCCGGAGGTCGTGTACTTCACGGCGTACTATCCGGAGGCGGGCCTGTTCCTGCGGCAGATGCGGGACGCGGGCGTGGACGCCCTGTTCGTGGGCGGCAACGCGGCCATCAACGACGAGTTCATCGAAATCGCGGGCCGCGAAATCGCGGCGGGCTCCCTGATCACGCAGGAGCCTCTGCCGACGGACCTGGATTATCCTGAATCCATCCAGTTCCTGAACGAGTACGTGGCTCGCCACGGCGCGCCGCCCAGCACCCCGTGGCCGGTGTACGCGGCGGACGCGCTGAACGTCATCGTTGCGGCCATCGAAGCCACCGGCTCCACGGATTCCACGGTGCTGGCCAACTACATCCGCAACGAGCTGAACATCAACGGCATTACCGGCCCCATCTCCTTCGAGCCTACGGGTGACCGGGCCGGCGCCATCTACAAGGCCTACGTCGTCGACGAGAACGGCAACATCGTCGACGCCGGCTACTAAGATCAACGCAGGCTCGGACGGCGGCGGGGCTTGTCCCCGCCGCCCCGCGCCGAGCGGGCCGCAGCCGACGGCGGCCGGGCAGCGGCCGGCCGCTGCCAAAGCGTTGATTCGGAGATTGAGGGTCGTCACTCCATGGAAATC
>QGSR01000187.1 GCA_003387805.1 Bacillota bacterium
GCGGGACCCCCTGTGACAGCACGCGGAGCTGTGTTGGTGGGTTCGCGTGTGGTCGTGCCGCAGGCTAGCCGGGCTTGGCTTCGGTGTCGTGGGGGGCGGTCCGCGGTCGGATCCGGCTTCACTACGGTGTCGCGGCGGGTCCGGCCGCCGCCGGAGCGGCTTCGTTTCGGTCTCGGGACGAGTCCGGTCCGCTTCCGGTGTCTCGGGAAGGTGAAGCCGTCCTGAAGTTTGGCCGGTCGCCGTCTTATCCGCTGCGACGCTTTGTTCCGTCACTGCCCGCGCCCCTGCGGCCACAAGTTCGGCCTCGTCGTTGCCGACATCGTCTTGGAGGAGCCGCCGATGAAGTCACGTCAGGAACGCCTCATCGCCCTAGCCATGGTGGCGCCGTCGCTGGTGCTGCTGGCCATTTTCGTTTATGGCTTTATCGGGCAAACCATCTACGTCTCGATGTCGGACTGGGGCCGGGGGGCGGCCTTGGCGCTGGACCCAGATATTTCCTTCATCGGTCTGGACAACTTCAAGGATTTGTTCACGGGTTTCCTCGACGTGCGTTTCCGCCAGGACATGGTCAACATGGTGGCCCTCTCGATCTTGTTCGTCGGCGGCTGCCTGGTCGTCGGGCTCGTCTTGGCCACCCTGCTGGACCAGGGCGTGCGGGGCGAAGGCTTTTTCCGGACCGTGTTCTTGTTTCCTATGTCCCTGTCGTTTATCGTGACGGGCACCATCTGGCGCTGGATGCTGCAGCCCCGGGGCGGCATCAACGTCCTGCCCACACTGGTGGGCTTGCCGCGCATCGAGTTCGCATGGCTGACCAGCCGCGAGCAGATCGGCCGGTGGAACTGGCAGGACGTGCCAACGCTGCTTGGCCTTCTGCTCGCTGTGGTCTTTTTCGTGCTCGCCGCCCGCTGGTGGCTGGCGGGTGCCCGGCGGCGGGCGGCGGCCGGAGGCGTGCTGGCGGCCGCGGCTTTAGTGTGGGCGTTCACGGCGGCCACTAAGATCGAGGTGCTGCCGTTTCCGGAATACCACGGTTTCAACCTGGCTCTCATTGGAATTGTCTTGGCCGGCGTGTGGCAGATGTCCGGCTACACCATGGCGCTGTTTTTGGCTGGGCTGCGGGGGATTCCGGACGAGGTGCGGGAAGCGGCCCGGGTGGACGGCGCGTCGTGGTGGCAGCTGTACCGGCATGTGGAGTTGCCCCTGCTCAAGCCGATCATCTGGAGTGCCGTCATCATTCTTGGCCACATCGCCTTGAAAGCGTTCGACTTGATTTTCGTCATGGCCGGCCCGGACAACGCCGCGACCAGCGTGCCGGCCATTTCGATGTACCTGACCGCGTTCCGGGGCAATCAGTTCGCCAAGGGCGCCGCCATCGCCGTGGTGCTGCTGACGCTGGTGTCGGTACTGATCGTGCCGTACCTCGTATCGACGCTCCGGTCGCGGGAGGAGAACTGACAGCGGCGCACTCCGGAACCCGATGGGTGTCGTCGGCGGGGCCGGAAGGCTGCAGGGGAATTCAGGGTGTTCAACAAGCGTCGAGGTGAAGATTGATGTCGGCGCGGAAAGTCCGATGGACACGAGTGTGGATTTATGTGGTGCTGGTGCTGGCGGCCGTCCTTTACTTGCTGCCGCTGTATATGACCGTGGCCACCAGCCTCAAAGCGCCGGCCGACATTCGCCTCGACACGGCGTGGGAGTTTCCGCGCGCGTTGCATTGGGACAGCTACCGGACGGCGTGGCAGCAGTTTTCGCCGCAGTTGCGCAACAGCTTCGTCTTGGCGATTACGGCCACGGTTTTGTCTACCGTCATGGGCTCTATGAACGGCTACGTTTTTTCCAAGTGGCGCTTTCGGGGTTCCGAAATCATCTTTCCGCTGGTCTTGTTCGGCATGTTCATTCCCTACCAGAGCATCCTGATTCCGCTGTTTCAGTTTTTGCGCAGCACGGGGCTGTACGGCGGACTGCCGGGGCTCATTCTCGTGCACGTGGTGTACGGGCTCCCCATTACGACGCTGATTTTCCGCAACTTCTACGCCCAGATCCCCGATGACTTGCTGGAGTCGGCGACGCTGGACGGCGCCGGGTTTTTCGGTATTTACGGGCGCATTGTTTTGCCGTTGTCGGTGCCGGGCTTTGTCGTGACGGTCATTTGGCAGTTCACGCAAATTTGGAACGAGTTCTTGTGGGCGGTGACGCTGACTCGGCCGGCGGCGCAGCCCATCACGGTCGCTTTGGCCAATCTGGCCGGGGGCCAGGCCGTGCAGTGGAACCTGCCCATGGCCGGCTCGATTCTGGCCGCCATCCCCACCGTCCTGATTTACATCTTCCTCGGGCGCTACTTCATTCGCGGGCTGCTGGCGGGGTCGCTCAAGGGCTGAGGCGGATGACCGGCGCCACCGGCTGCCAGGTGTTGTGTTTGTGTTGACCCACGATGCGGACAGCCAGGGGCCGAGACGATTTAGAGAAAAGGCCGGCTGCGCGGGCGTGTGGGCGAGGTGTGGCTCCGCGCCAGCTTCAAGTCCATGAGTCCAGCCCGCTCTCCACACTGAGATCCGCTTTTTGTTGCTGTGATTCAGCACATCATCGTGGAACGCCGGGGAGCGTGCGCCTTCGATCGTGCCGCACCTTCGGCCTGAGGCGTTTCCTGAGGACTGCGTGGGGCCTCAGGTCCACGGAGTTGGGCGTCTGGGGGCCGAAGCGACTCATAGTGGGGCGCTCCGGAGCTTGCGTGTCTCACATTGGGGCGCGTGGGCGTGTTCGGCCTGAACTTTGGGGCTGTCCGGCTGGAGCCCTGGTATGAACCCGGCCGGGCGGATCGCTTCCAAAATGTCGAAGGCCTTCTAACTGGGGCTTTACAATTTATGGGTGATGCCGATGAGGTTGGTCGACTTCTACCTTGTTCCAGGAGGTCGAAGCGTCACATAGTGGGACGCTTTGGGCTTGAAGCACCCCACAGTGGGACGCTTCGGCGTTCTTGCGCCTCAAAGTGGGACGCTTGAGCGTGTTCGGCCTGAACTTTGGGGCTGTCCGGCTGGAGCCCTGGTATGAACCCGGGCGGGCGGACCACTTCTAAAATGTAGCAGGCCTTCTAGCTGGGGCTTTACAATTTGTGGGTGATGACGATGAGGTTGGTCGACTTCCACCTTGTTCCAGGAGGTCGAAGCGTCACATAGTGGGACGCTTTGGGCTTGAAGCACCCCACTGTGAGACGCTTCGGCGTTTTTGCGCCTCATAGTGGGGCGCTCGGGCGTTTTCGACCGAAATTCTGGGGTTGTCGGGACCGAGCTGTGGTACGGACCCGGCGGCGCGGATCATTTCCAAAATGTAGCATGTCTTCTAGCTGGGACTTTGCAATCTCATGGATGCCATCGACGAGGTTGTTCGACTTCCATCTTGTTCCAGCACGCCAAGCGTCTCATAGTGGGACGTTTTGGCCTCGAAGCGTCCCGCTGTGAGACGCTCCGGCGTTCTTGCGCCCCACAGTGGGACGTTTCGGCGCTCACGCGTCGTACTGTCGGAGGTTCCAGCGTTCACGCGTCGCACTGTCGGAGGCTCCGGCGCTCAAGCGTCGCACCGTTGGAGACTCCAGCGTTCACGCTCCGCACTGTCGGAGGCTCCAGCGTTCACGCGCCGCAGTGTCGGAAGCTCCGGCGTTTCATGCGTCGCACAACGGTGTGCTTGGGCGTGTTCGGCCCCAACTTCGGGGTCATTTGGCTGGAGCCGTGCTGCGCACCCGGTGGGGCGGCTCACTTCCAAAATGTGGCAGCTCGTCTAGCTGAGGGTTTACATTTTCTGGACGACACCCATGAGGCTCGCCGGCCTCCATCTTGCTCCAGCACACCGAGCCGCCTCCTATCAGCGCGCCTCGGGCTTGAGGCGCCTCTCAGGGGGGCGCCGCGCCGGTCGAGGCGTGTACCGGAGAGGCGCCGCCGCCGGGCGTCACCCCCGTTCGGGACAGGAACCTTACAGGTGTCACTTGGAATTCCGGAGAAACAGTGACATGATGAAATTAAGTTGCCAAATCGTGGGCAAAATCGCGGATACGTTCCGGGGTGAGGCCTCAAGGAGGGTGCGAGCACCTTGGAAAAGCGAAACGCAGGGCGGGTCGTGCGGGTGCGAGGTTCGGTGGTCGACGTCGTGTTCGACGAGGAGCTGCCGCGCATGTTCAACCTGCTGGAGATACATACGGAAGACCGGGTCATCCGGGCGGAAACGCTGCTGCATTTGGACGAGTACACGGTCCGGGCGGTCACGTTTTCCGATCCGTTCGGCATCGCCCGGGACGACCTGGTGGTGGACACGGGCGCGCCGCTGCGCATTCCGGTGACGCGGAAACTGCTGGGGCGGATGCTGAATTTGTTCGGCGAGCCCATTGACGGCGGGCCGCCGGTGGCGGTCCATGGCGAGGCGCCGGCGCCCGGCCGGGACCCCGGGACCGTGACCGGCGACGGGCCGCCCGCGGGGCCCGCGGGGGGGCCGGGCCGGGCCCGCGCGCCAGGCCCTTGGGGCCCCCGCGGCGGCGCGGGGGGGCGCTTTTTCA
>QGSR01000188.1 GCA_003387805.1 Bacillota bacterium
AGCCTACGGTGGCCGGCGTGGAAGAGGCCCGGGCGTTCGCCCGCGATCACGGCGCGGACGTCATCGTGGGAGTGGGCGGCGGCAGCGCGCTGGACACCGCCAAGGCCGCGGCCGGCTTGTTTTTCTCGGAACATCCCGTCGCGCGGCACTTCAGCGGCCAGGCGCCGCTGCCGCCGCGCCCCTTGCCGTGGGTCGGCGTCCCGACCACCGCAGGCGCGGGCGCGGAGATGACGCCCAACGCGGTGTTGACGGATGAGGAGACCAACGTAAAGAAAAGTTTGCGGGACTGGAGCTGGCTGGCCGCGGCCGCCCTGGTCGATCCGCTGCTGACCCGCTCGTGCCCGCCGCGGGTGACGGCCTTCAGCGGCATGGACGCCTTCGTGCAAGCGGTGGAGTCGTACACCAGCCGTCTGGCTACGCCCTTGACGGAAGCCGTAAGCCTGCAGGCCGCCGCGGCCGTGGCCCGGGGGCTCTTGCCCGCCTTCCGCGACGGGCGGGATGTCGAGGCCCGGACGGCCGTGGCCTGGGGCGCGTCTATGGCGGGCATGGCCCTGGCCAACGCGCGGCTGGGCGCGGTGCACGGCTTCGCGCACCCGGTGGGCACTCACTTGGGACTCCCCCACGGCTTGGCGTGCGCGATCTTGCTGCCCGCGGTGGTGGAATACAACATGCGGGCCGTGGGGGCCAAGTACGCGCGGCTGGCGCGGGAGATCGGCGCGGCCGCGGCCGATGCGAGCGATGAGGACGCGGCGGCCGCGTTTCTGGAGTACGTGAAGAAGCTGAACGCGGCCCTGGGCATTCCCGCCCGGCTGGGCGAGGCGGGCCTCAAGCCGGACATGATCGACGACATCGTGGCGCAGACGCTGCCTTCGGGTTCCCTGGCGGCCAACCCGGTGGACGTGCCCGAGGAAGACTTGCGCGCGCTTCTCCTCCAGCAGCTGTGACGGGGCCGCGGCGAAAACCGGGCCGGGGGCCGAAAACCGCTGGACCGGGCGCCGGCTCCGAAATGGCAAGGCCGGCGGCCGGCTCAAAGGCCGGCCGCGGCCGGCAGCGGCTCCAGCGCCCGCCGGGCCGTGAAGTCCACGTCCTGGAAGTACGTGCGGGCTACGATGCCGTTGGGGCCCAGACAGCCGGCTTCCGGGCACACGCACCGGTACGGCTTGTACGACAGGTCCTCTTGATAGCGGGCGAAGGCTTCGGGCAGCGTCACCCCGTCCAGGATGCTGCCCAACGGGGCCGGGTTGCCGAAGTCGGTGACCCGGATGCGGCCCGTCATGCCGTCCACGTTCAGGCGCGAGCGGCCGTCGGGGTCGTTGCGGATGGTGGTGTTGGGCGTCATCTGTACCCGCCGCCACAGCGCCCGGTGGGACGGCTCCGGGCTGCACGGGAAAAAGGGAAAGGTGCCGAACAAGATCCACACGTCCGGATCCCGTTCGTCCAGCAAGCGCTCCACCGCCGCCGCGGTTTCCTCCAGGGACAAAACCGGCAGGGCGGCGGCCCACGAGACGGGGTAGCGCGGGTGCACTTCGTGCCGCCGGCAGCCTTGGGCGCCCAGCCGGCGGTTGAAGGCGCCCAGATAGGCCGCGGTTTCGGGCGTCATCATGCTTTCCGCGCTGACGAACCAGCCGCGCGCGGACAGCGCCTCCATGTTGTCCAGCATGCGCCGGAACAGCTTCTCCGCCGCCGCCGGCCGCAGGCCCGAGACGGCTTCAAAATCCCGCTGATCCCGGTAGTTCCAGCTGACGTGCAGGACGTCGATGAGCCCTTCCAGGGGCAAATAGCGCTCCAGGGGCAGCGTCAGGTTGGAGTTGACTTGGGTGGCCAGGCCCCGGTCTTTCGCGTAGCGCAGCAGCGGCGTCACCCACTGCTCGACCACTTCCCGGCTGACCATGGGCTCGCCGCCGGTCAGGCTCAGCGTCTTCAGGTCCGGCGCCTGGTCCAGCGCGTCGATGATGGTTTCCACCGGCAGGCGGAACGGATCTTTGCCCATGAGCTGATCGCCTACGGCGCAGTGCGCGCAGCGCAGGTTGCACATGTTGGTGACGGACACTTCCACGCTGGACAGCACCGCCTGGTGGGGCGACGGGCGGTGGGCCAGCGGTTCCCACGGATCCCGAATCAAGGGAAGTCCTCCTTCATTTGACGCCCCGAGCAGGGTGTATTTTATCACAAGGAGAAAGGGCGCGCCGGTGTCAGGGCCGGGGATCGGGCGGCTTTTTCGGCGGGACGGCCTCCGCGGGCGCCGCCGCGGTTCCGTCCGGCGCGGCGGGCGCGCCGGACGCGGCGTTGAACGCCGGGTCTTCGGCCGCGGCCGGACCGGCGCCGTCCGCGGCGGGCGTCTCCGGGGCCGCCTCCGTCACGGCCGGCGCCGCCGCAGCCCCTTGCGACGCGTCGGCCGGCGTGTCCGCGGCCGCGTCGCGCCCTGAGGCCGCCACGTCGCCGTTGTCCAGGCCCACAATGCCGGCCCGGGCCAGCGACACCAGGATAATGGCGGAAATGGGACCGATGATGAAACCGCTGACGCCGAACAGCTTCAGACCAACGTACAGGGAGATGAGGGTGGCCAGTGGATGGATGCCGATGCGGTCGCCGATGATGCGGGGCTCCAGGATGGTGCGGCCGACTACCAAGCCGCCGTAGGTGGCCGCCAGCCACACGCCGAACATGGGGTCGCCCATCACGAAGTGGTACAGCGCCCACGGCAGGAACACCAGGCCGGGACCCACCACGGGCAGCACGTCCAGCAGCCCCGTCAGCACGCCGATGAGCAGCGCGTACGACGAGCCCAGCATGGTCAGCACCACCACGGTGACGGCCGCGGTGATGGACACCAGCACCACCAGCGCGTTGAAGAAACCGATGACCGACCGGGTGAAGCCGGCCACCACCTCCACCGTCTTGGCCCGCCACGGACCGGGGATGAGGTAGGGCAGGAAGGCCAGGATTTTCTCCCGGTCCCGGCTCATCATGTACGTGGCCACGCCGGTTACAAGCATGACGAAAGTCAGGTTGGGGATGCCCTGGAACGTCCACTGGCCCACCAGCTCGAACAGCTGCCGGGTCAGGAGCGACAGCCACTGCCGCACCACTTCGCCCTGCTGGCGCAGAAAGTCGGCCAGATACGGCGGCACTTCCTCGAAGTAGCGTTCCAGCAAGTTTTCCAGCTGCTCCACCAGCTGCAGAATCTGCAGCGTCAGCGCCGGCAGCGCGCTGGACAGCTGCGACACCTCCACCGTCAGCGCGGCCATGCCGAATACCAGCAGGAACGTCAGCAGCAGCAGCGCGATGACCAGCATGGTGCCCACGGCCACCGGGCGCGGGACGCGGCGCTCCTCCAGCCAGCGCACGGGCCGGTCAATGAGCACCGCCAGCGCCAGCGCCAGAAGGAACGGCAGCAGCAGGGGCGATACGTAGACGAAGAACACGTATAAAATTGCCGCGACGACCACCAGGATGAGGTACGGCCGCAGCGCTTCCTTGTCCACGCGTATCATCGGGAGAAGACGCTCCTCGCGGGATCTGATCGGGACGGATTATACGGGTATTCTTCGGATAGACCGGGTTTCCCTTGGGCGCGCGTTTATTATGATGGCACAAACATAGGGCGGGTATCTCGCCGCGTTCCGGCGGCGGGGGCGCGCCCCCGCCGCCGGATGCGAAAGCCTGGTCAGCCGACGATGGGCTGCAGATCTTTGCGCGACGAGGAGTGGCCCGGATCGTAGCGCGCGGCCGGGTCCACCAGCGTGACGGCGTGGTTGACCGCGTTGGCCACTTCGCCGAAGCCGGTGGCGATGAGCTTGATCTTGCCGTCGTACGTCGCGATGTCCCCCGCGGCGAAGACGCCCGGCAAGTTGGTTTCCATCTTGAAGTTCTTGATGACGATGGCGTCGTTGTCCAGCTCCAGGCCCCAGCGCTCGATCTTGCTCAGGTCCGGCGTGAACCCCAAGGCGAACACGCACGCGTCCACCGGGATGGTCTCTTCCTCTTTCGTCTTGTTGTTGAAGACCGTCACGGCTTCCAGGCGCTCTTCGCCGTGCAGCTCCTTCACCTCAAAGGGCGTCTTGACCACCACCGACGACTGCTGCATTTTCTCCACCGACGCTTCGTGGGCGCGGAAGCGGTCGCGCCGGTGGATTATCGTCACCTGCGCCGCGACGGGCTCCAGCATGTTGGCGAAGTCCACCGCGCTG
This sequence comes from Bacillota bacterium, assembly GCA_003387805.1. GTDB lineage: Bacteria > Bacillota > Limnochordia > Limnochordales > ZCTH02-B6 > CALJUZ01. The sequence continues at coordinate 4,191 of QGSR01000188.1, forward strand.
TCGCCGCCGCCCACCACCAAAACCCGCTTGCCGCGGTAGTCGTCCAGCTTGACGACGGCGTACTCGACGCCGTGGCCGTTTTCGTATTTCTCCAGGTTTTCCAGGGGCAGCTTCTTGGGCGAAAACGCGCCCATGCCCGCGGTGATGACGACCGTCTTGCTGTAGTGAACGCCCTTGGCGGTGCTCAGCTTCCACACGTCGCCTTCGCGCTGAAGTTCCTCGACTTCCTCGCCCAGCACCACGGCGTGGTTGAACTGGGTCGCCTGCTTGATCAGCTCCGCGACCAGGTCCTTGGCCAGGACGGCCTGGTGGCCGCCCACGTCGAAGATGTACT
>QGSR01000189.1 GCA_003387805.1 Bacillota bacterium
AACAGTATGGACACACTACAGACTCATCCCTCTCCTCTGCGTCGGCGGGGGCAGATGTGAAAAAGAGACAGAACCGGCGGCGGAACCGGGGGGGGAACGGGCGGCGAAAACCGCCGCCCAGGGCGACGCCGGCCACGGCGGGAAACCGCCGCTGCCCGCGACCACCGGCCAGGACACCCGCGCCGCGGCCCGGGCCATCGCCGGAAGCGGCGTCGAGCTGCTGCTGTTTGCCGGCGGCGACGGCACGGCCCGGGACATTTTCGAAGCGGTGGGCACGGAGCAGGTCGTCTTGGGCATTCCCGCGGGCGTCAAAATTCACTCGCCGGTCTACGCCAACTCGCCGGCCCAGGCGGGAGAGCTGGCGCTGCGCTTTCTGACCGAAGGCGGAGTCCCCGCGGGCCAGCGGGAAGTGGTGGACATCGACGAGGACGCCGTGCGGCGGGACGTCTTGCAGACCGCGCTGTACGGCTACCTGACGGTGCCGCTGGACGAGACGCACATGCAAAACCCGAAGGCGCCTACGGCCGTGACGGAGGAGGCGGCGCAGCAGGGCATCGCCGAGGACGTGGTGGAGGGCATGGAGGAGGGCACGTGCTACATCATCGGGCCGGGCACCACGACCCGCGCCATCATGCAGGCCCTCGGCCTGCCGTGCACGCTGCTGGGCGTCGACGTGGTGCTGAACCGCCGGGTCTTGGCCCTCGACGTGAACGAGCGGGATTTGCTGGAGTACACGGAAAAGTACCCGTGCAAGCTGATCGTCACGCCGGTGGGCGGCCAGGGGTATTTGCTGGGCCGGGGCAATCAGCAGATCAGCGGCCGGGTCGTGAAGCGCATCGGCAAAGAGAACGTCATCATCGTCGCGACGCCCGGCAAAATGGCCGAGCTCCGCGGGCGTCCGCTGCTGGTGGACACGGGCGATGCCGAGGCCGACGCCATGCTCGCCGGCTTTCACCGGGTGAAAGTCGGCTATTGGCTGGAGCGGGCCGACAAAACCGCGCCGGGGTGAGGGGCGGCGCGCCCGGGCCCGAGCCGTGCCAGCGCACGACCCGGGCCCGGCCGCCCAAGATGCGGCAGAGCGGGGACCGGGCCGGCGCGGCAGCGCCGCCACCGGCCCGGGGGCTGGTGGGAGCGGCGGCGTTACTGGGCCACGTAGCCGCCGTCGATGAGGTAGGTGCTGCCGGTGATGTACCTGGAGCGGTCGCTCGCCAGGAACAGCACCAGCTGCGCCACTTCCTCGGGCTCGCCGTACCGCTTCATCGGAATGGCTTCCGTGTAGGCCTTCTTCATTTCCTCGGCTTTGCCGGGAGCCGAGCCCTCTTCTACGGCCCGCATCATGCGGGTTTCGATGGGCGCCGGGCTGATGGCGTTGACCCGGACGCCGGTATGGGCGGCTTCCAGCGCCGCGTTCTTGGTGATGCCGATGACCGCGTGCTTGGAGGCCACGTACGGGGTGATGCCCGGGAAGCCGATCCAGCCGGCGATGGACGACGTGTTGATGATGGAGCCGGACTTCTGTTCCATCATAATGGGCAGCACGTGCTTGATGCCGAAAAACACGCCTTTGACGTTGACGTTCAGGACGTTGTCCAGGTTCTCGGCCGTCTGCTCCACCAGCGGAGCGACCAGGCCCTCGATGCCGGCGTTGTTGAACAGCACGTCGACGCGGCCGAACTTCTCCTTCGCCTGCCTGACGTAGTTCGCGACGTCCTCCTCTTTGCTGACGTCGGCCGCGACCAGCAGGTACTGATGGGGCTCAAGCGCCAGCTCTTGCGCGGCTTCCTCCAGCGCCTCCATTTTGAGGTCGACCAGGACCAGCTTGGCTCCTTCGTCGGCGAACAGCTTGGCCGTGGCCTTGCCGATGCCGCCCGCCGCGCCGGTGATAATGGCCACCTTGTCCTTCAGTTCCATCCAAACCGCCTCCTATGCGTGCTCTCTTCCGTGCTTTGCGGACAGATCCGAGGTAGTGTTCCTCGGATGTCTTGTGAATATTTTACCGTGGCCCCGCAGGCGGGGGCCAGGGTGCATCGTCATCGGCGGAGGGAGAGGAATGCCCCGGACGCGGCCGGGACTTGCCGGACGGGCATGCCGGCCCGGCGCCGTGAAGGCCGGGCCTTGCCCGGCGGCCCTGTTGCAGCGCACGGCCGAAGCCGGCTGGCGGCTATGAACGGGCGTATCTCACCGCCACGTCGAACAAATCCAGCGCCGGCACGTGCCCGCCCTGGATGTCCAGCTGCTGGGGCCGGTAGGTGCGGTCGACGTAGTAGCGGGCCACGGCCGCCAGGCGGGTGGAGCCCGTCGTGTCGAGGCTGTACTGCGCTTCCTCCAGCAGGTGGGCCGCGCTGTAAAGGTCGGTCAGCTTGTCCGGCAGCCGCCGGGCCAGCGCGTTCTGCACGTCGGGAGGCGACGTCAGCACCCGGGCGATGTCCGCGTTGATGCCGGGGATTTGCGCGGCCACCACGCCGGCCGCCTCGGTCAGCCCTTGGTCGGTCACCCGGCTGAGGGCTTCCCGGACGTCGCCGATGAGGAAGCTTTCTGGGGCCTGGCGGCCGGGTGCCGGTGCCTGTTGCGCCTGCGCCGCTTCCCGGGCCAGACCCTTCACCACTTCCAGCGCCATGATGTTCGAGGCGCCCTCCCATACGGTGTTGACTTGGGCGTCCCGAAGCAGGCGGGCGGTGACGTAGTCCTCCACGTAGCCGTTGCCGCCGTGCAGCTCCAGCGCCTGCCGGGCGTGGATGACGCCGTTTTCGCTGAGGCGGTATTTGGCCATGGCCAGCAGCTGACGGCGGCGCAGCTCGTCGTGGGGGCGGGGCGTGCCGTACGTGTACAGGCGGTCGAAAGCCAGCATCATCCGGGCCGCCAGCGCCCAGCCGGCTTCGATGTCCGTGATCATGTCCAGCAGCGTCTGGCGCACCATGCCGAACTCGGCCAGCGGGCGGCCGAAGGCGATGCGCCGGCTGGTGTACACGGCCGCCTCCAGGAATGCCCGGCGGGAGAGGGCCAGCGAGCCGGTGGCGGTGCACATGCGGGAGACGTTGAGGGCCTCGGCCATGTAGCGGAAGCCCCGGCGCAGGTCGCCCACGGGATAGCCCACGGCGCCGTGCAATTCGATTTCGCCGCTGGGCACCGCCCGGGTGCCGAGCTTGTCCTTGAGGCGCCGGATGGTGAGCCGGTTGCGGGTGCCGTCGGGCAGCGTGCGGGGCACGACGAACAGGCCCAGCCCGGCGGTGCCCGGCACGTCGCCGACCCGGGCCAGCACCAGGGCGATTTCCGCGTCGGCGTTGCTGGTGAACCACTTTTCGCCGGTCAAAAGGTAGTGGTCGCCGGCGGGGACGGCCACCGTCGTGATCGCGCCCACGTCCGAGCCGCCTTCAATTTCGGTGAGGAACGTGCCGCCTTGCTGAAGCCTGGCCGGGTCCGTGGCGGCCAGGCGGGGAATGTACTGACGCTGCTGCTCCGGCGAGGCGAACTGCTCCAGCACGAAGGCGACGGACATGGTCAACGTGACCGGGCAGGTAAAGCCGATTTCCGACATGGACATTAGCATGTGTAAGAGCTGTGTATAGAAAAACGGGACTTTGTCGGGCGCGGGCGGCGGACCGCCGGCCCGTTCCTGCCAGGCGCGCCGCACGGCGTCGGCGACAGGGCCCGTGCCCGGGTCGTGCGGACTGTAGCGCAGGCCGACCACGCCCGAGCCGTAGCCCGCGGCCACCGTGGCCAGATAGCCTTCGTTGTACCAGATTTCGCTGACGTCCCGGCCGTCTTTGTCGTAGCGGACGAGCCGGGGCTGGCCTTCCCGGTCCGTGTGGCGGGCACGCCGGTCCATGTCGCCGGCGGCGTACTCCGCCATGGCCCGCAGCCGAGGCTCGCCCCACTCCCGCAGCTCGCCCAGATAACGCTGAACGTAGTGCTGCATGGTGAGGTCCGTGTCGTACCAGTGGATGTCGTTGCCCGAGCCGAAAAGGCCGAAGTCGATCCCTTCGGGGCCGACCCGCGAGCCCTTGGCCGACCCGGGCTCGGTGATGACCGGCGGCCTGAAGCCTCGGACCGGGCCGGCCGCCCGCCGCTCGTTCGCGTCCAGCGTTCCTGCGTGCGTGCCGTTTGGCTGTGGCTCGTGTGGCTCGCCGTTGGAACCGCGCTCCACCCGCGTGCTCATACGGTGCACCTCCATGCCGTGTCGAAGAGCTCGTGAACCCGGTGCCTTTGCTTTCCATGGATTTCGTTGTCGGACAACACTAATCCTTGCCGACTACACTGACAGTTTCCGCATCGGTTTGCGAACGGCAGGGGATGAATGGGAGACCGGGCCGCTGTTGGCCGTTGGTGGGGCGGCGGGACCCCGCCGTCCCTTTGCGCGGCGTGACGCCTGTCGGCTTCGTCGCACGGCGCGACGCCCGCCGCCCTCGTCGCACGGCGCAACGTTGGTCTTGTGCGTGGCGGTGGGATTGGCCCGGACTGCCCGGGCGCGGTTGCGGCTTTGGCAGCACGGTCGTCACACGG
>QGSR01000190.1 GCA_003387805.1 Bacillota bacterium
GGCCTGTACACCGGCGGCACGCCCAACCTGGCGGCCATCGGCACCGCGCTGGGTGTGGACGCGGACCTTTACATCGCCATGCATACGTACGACACCGTCATCGGCGTGTTTTACCTGCTGTTCGCCATGTCGCTGGCCAAGCCGCTCTTTGGGTTGTTCCTGCCCCGGTTTGGCCGGGCCGACGGGGCCGGCGCGCCTGCGGCCCGCGTCGCGAGCCAGGCGGCCCGGGACCCGGACGACAACGACGTGCCGACGCCCGTGGACGTCGACGAAAACTTCGACGGCATCCTGCAGCGGGCCACGCTGCTGCCGCTTCTGGGCGCCTTCGGCCTGGCGGCGCTGATCGTCGGCGTGTCCGTGGGCCTCTCCGGGCTCGTTCCCGGCGAGCACGCCGACGCGGTGACGATTTTGTCCATAACGGCGCTGGCCGTGGCCGCGTCGTTCGTTCCCGCCGTCAGGGCCATCAAGCGGACCTTTCCGGCCGGGATGTATTTCATCTACATTTTCTCCATCGCTGTCGGTTCCATGGCCGACTTTCGCGGTTTGCTGGCCCACATCAACGGCCCGCTGCTGCTGTTCGTGACGCTGTCCGTGTTCGGCTCGCTGCTTCTGCACGCGCTGCTGGCCCGGCTGTTCAAGATTGACGCGGACACCGTCATCGTCACGTCGGTGGCGGCCGTCTGCTCGCCGCCTTTCGTGCCGGGCGTGGCCAACGCGCTGAAAAACCGCAGCGTCATCCTGTCGGGGCTCTACACGGGCATCATCGGCTACGCCGTGGGCAACTTCGCCGGCGTTTCCATCGCCTACGTGCTGCGCTTGTTTGCTTAAGCTCGGGACCGGACCCGCCGGGCGAGGGAGACAGGCGGCGGGCGGGTCCGTGGGTCCTGGCGGCCGGGGTGCGGCTGCGTGTATCCTAAGGGCCGGGGCTTCGCTGCGTGCATCCGAGGGGCCGGGGCTTGGCTGCGTGCATCCGAGAGGCCGTGGCTGCGCAACGACACAAACGAGGCCGTGAGGGAGGGCACCACCGTTGAGCGGCGGACAAGAAATGCGCATTCCCGAGGAGGGTATATCCAAGGACGAGGTGCTGGAGGCGCTGCGGGCGTACAAAAACGACGACGCCGACTACGAGCGCGCCCGCACCTGGAGCCTCGTCTACTACTTGGGCGAAGAGCACCACCGTTTTCTGACCGACGTTTACTCAATGTTCATGTCCGAGAACGCCCTCAACCCCGTGGCCTTTCGCAGCCTGCGGCGCCTTGAGCACGAAGTGGTGCGCATGACGGCGGACCTCTTGGGCGGCGACGGCGACACGGTCGGCGTCATGACCTCCGGAGGCACCGAGAGCTGTCTCTTGGCGGTGCTGGCCTACCGGGAGCGGGCGGCGTCCCGCTTTGCCCTCCGCAAGGGCCGGCCGGAAATGATCGTGCCCGAGTCGGTGCACGTCGCCTGGGAGAAGGCGGCCAAGTATTTCGGCGTCGACATCGTGCGGGTGCCTTTGCGGGACGACTTGCGGGCCGACGTGGACGCCGTCGCCAGGCGGATCAACAAGAACACCATCTTGATCGTGGCGTCCGCGCCGTCGTACCCCCACGGCGTCGTCGATCCCATCGCCGAGCTGGGGGCGCTCGCCCAAGCCCACGGAGTGCCGCTGCACGTGGACGCCTGCCTCGGCGGCTTTATGCTGCCGTTTATGGAACGGCTGGGCTTCGGCGTTCCGCCTTTTGACTTGCGCGTGCCCGGGGTGACGTCCATCGCCGCGGACGTGCACAAATACGGATACGGGGCCAAAGGCGCATCGGTGCTGCTGTACCGCAGCATGGACTACTTGAAGCACCAGTTTTTCGTCTACGAAAACTGGCCCGGCGGCATTTTCATCTCGCCGGCGCTGCTGGGCACCCGCTCCGGCGGCGCCATCGCGGCCGCGTGGGCGGCCATGAAAGCCATCGGCATGAACGGCTACCTGGAGCTGACGCGCACCGTCATGGAGACGACCCGGGCGCTTCAGGACGGCATCCGCTCCATTCCCGGCCTGGACATACTGAGCGACCCCGAGATGAGCGTGTTTGCCTACGGCCCCACGGACAAGAAGCTGAATATTTTCGCCGTGGCCGACCAGATGGAGGAGCGGGGCTGGCTTATGGATCGCCTGCAGCGGCCCGAGGCTTTGCACGCCATGGTCACGCCGCGGCACGCGCCCATCGTCGGCGAATTCATCGCGGACCTGCGGGATTGCGTGGAGTATGTGCGGCGCCATCCAAAGGAGAGCGCCAAAGGCAACGCGGCCTTGTACGGCATGATCGCCCGAGTGCCGTTCCGGGGGCTCGTCCGGAGCGAAGCGCTCAAAATCATGGAACGGATGTACGGGCCGGAGATGAAGATGCCTTTGTAGCGGGACGGGTACCACCGAGATCTGGACATGCGCCCGGGCCGTGGCGGGCGGTTCGTGGCTGCGGGTCGTGGCCGCGGGTCGCGGCGGCGTGCCGCACCAGGCGTACCGCTACGGGCGTGCGGTGCCGGAAGGGTCGTGCTGGACGGGTCGTGGCGCCGGGTCGTGGCGCCGGGTCGTGGCGCCGGGTCGTGGCGCCGGGTCGTGGTGCCGGATCGTGGCGCCGGGTCGTGGCGGTCCCGGGCGTGGTCGCGACCCATGAGCGGGTCGTTTTCGGTGGCGATTGGACGGAATTTGGGTCAAAGGCGACTTTTTCGACCCACTGGCGGGTCAAAGGCGCTGCGCAACGAGTGTGAGCCGGCGGCGGGCCGTTCCCAGTACAACGCACGGTTCGGACGGAACCGGACACGGTCGTGCGCTGCACCCGAGAACGTCGATGTGGAGCTCGTTTCTGGTGTTGCAGAGTGAGTGGTGACACTTCTGGGGTGACAGCCATTCAGTGATTGACCCGGCGCCACCGAGCCGGCCTGCTGATAGACCAACGAACGACCCACCAGCGGGTCTAAGTTAGCGGCCCATGGTCGGAATTCGGGTCAAAATCGGCTTCTTCGACCCACTGACGGGCCAAAGGCGCCGCGCAACGAGGGCGCGCCGGTGGCGGGCGGTTCGCCGCACGCCGCACGGTCCGGACGGGGCTGTGCACGGACGTGGGCTGTACCCGAAAACGTCGATGTGGAGCTCGTTTCTGGTGTTGCAGAACGAGCGGTGACAATTCCTGGGGGGCCGCCATTCAGTGGTTGACCCCGGGCCACCTAGCCGGCCTGCTGAAAGACTAACGGACGACCCACCAGCGGGTCGAAGTCAGCGGTCCGTGGTCGAAAGTCGGGTCAAAGTCCGCTTCTTCGACCCACTGACGGGCCAAAGGCGCCCCACGACGAGAGCGAGCCGGCTGCGGGCGGCTCGCCGCACGCCGCGCGGTCCGGACGGGGCTGCACACGGACGTGCGCTGCGCCCGAAAACCCCGTTGTGGTGCTGGTTTCCGGTGCCCGGAATCCAGTGGTGACACTGGAGGAGGGGCGGCCGTGGCGTTCTGCACAGGGCACTGCCGAGCCGGCCTGGGTTGAGGTCAGCGGACGACTCACAGATGGGTCGAAATCGCCGGTCGGTGGGCGGAAAATGGGTCAAACGCCGATTCCACGACCCACCAGCGGGTCTGGGTCCTTGGAGCCGCGACGTCCGCTGACGAGTGGGGATCCGCCGCCGCCCGCTCCGTCATGCAATGCTCCATCGTGATGCCCTTCCATCCCTGAAAATGACGCTGCAGAGCCTGTTTTCGGCTTCGGCAACGAAAGGCCTGAGATTCTGCTGTGGCGGCCGTCCGGTCCGCACCTGGGATCCGCTGCGCGGTGTTGGCGTCTAGGGAGCGTGCGCCCCGCTAGTGGGTCGAACTTGGCGGAAGACGGTCTCGATTCGGGTCGGAATTCGATTCCATGACCCGAAGGCGGGTCGTCGGCAACGGCGTGCCGGCCGTGGAGAAGGCACGGACTTGGCGGTCCGGCAGCGGGGCGTCCGGTCGTACAGCGCTCCAGCCGTTCCCGGGTCCAGCCGGCGAACCGGACGGCCGCTCGGCCACTCGGCCACGCGTCCGCTCGGCCGTCCGGCCCTGCCGCGATGCCGTCGTGCCAGGGTCCAGCCGTCGGCTGCCGCACCAGCGTTGCACCCGTCGGCGGCCCGTTATACGCTAGAGGCCGAGGGGAGAGGCTACGACTATGGCGGGCACGACGGCGAAAGCGGGCGCAGGAGCGGGAGCCGCAGCGGCGGCGGGATGGAACTTCGACAACACGTACGTGCGGCTGCCCAAACGCTTTTACTCCCGGCGGCAGCCGGTGCCGGTGCGGGAGCCGCGCCTGGTGCTCCTAAACGAGAAGCTGGCCCAAGAGCTCGGGCTGGACCCGGACGCGCTGCGCTCGGCTGCGGGCACGGCGGTGCCTGCGCGCACCCCGGTGCCCCCATCGCGCCGGGCCCTGCCGCCCGTCGGCCCCCGGCCCCCACTTCCTGCTCTCTACACCCCTCGGCACCGGCCGACCACGAGGCTTGTGGAGGCA
>QGSR01000191.1 GCA_003387805.1 Bacillota bacterium
TTGGGCAGACAGGGCGCGCGGCGGGCGCCGCGCTGGGCCGACGGAGAGCCGGTGCCGCGCGCTCTAGGCCCACGGCAAGCCGCCGCCGGTCCGTGATGTTGCATCGTCGTAAATCTGTAGCGCGCCGAGCGGTCCGGCGGCCGGACCAGTTTCGCCGGAGGCGCGCACCGGTCTGACCATCGGACCACGGCCTCGTGCCGAGCGGCCGATCGGAACACACTCCTGTTCTGCTTCTTGACCGGGACTGCAGGCGTGGCCCCACAAGCTGGTCCGGCGGTCGGACCAATTTGGCCGCTCTTGCAAAGTGGTCCAGCCACTGGACCGGATTCACTGGCCCGCGCCGATGGTCCGGCCATTGGACCGGATTCACTGGCCCGCACCGCCGGTCCGGCGGCTGGTCCGGATTCACCGAAATGCACCGGTGGTCCGGCCACTGGACCGGATTTGACGGTTAGCACTGCCGGTCCGGCCATCGGACCGCGGTGGGCGGCCCGAGGCCGGCAGAATCCAAGGTAAAGACTCATCTCAGAACGGAAGGGCAGCGCACTGGCGTCGTGCGGTACGATGGCCTGACCAATTTCGGTGGCTTGGCAAACCGGTCCGGCCACTGGACCGCACGCGCGAGGGGCAAATTTCGACATGTGGGCCTGAACGTGTGCCTGTATGCGTGCCCGTATTGATGCCTGTGTGCGCCTGCGTGTGTGCCTGCCGAGCGGCTCCTTTGCGTGCCTTCTGCGAGTGGCGAAGGTTCACGGGAATCCGTGATGCGCCGCCCGAAGTGTTTCGGGACGTGAAGCGGCCGGGCAGCGGGCGGGCTCGGTGCTCAGCCGCGGCCGGCGGGCGGCGCCGGGTGCAAGGGCTCATGCGGGCGGCGCCGGGTGCAAGGGCTCATGCGGGCGGCGCCGGGTGCAAGGGCTCATGCGGGCAGCGCTTGGTGCAGAGTCACCAGCGGCCGGTGCTAGGCCCGCAAACCGGGATAGGCCTGGCGGCAGGCGGCGTCAAACTCCGCCAGGATGTCGTTGACGGGAAGCCGGGGGCGCTGAAGAGACAGCTGGGGCACGATGAGGTTGAGCTCGTCGATGGCGCGGTTGATTTCAGCCAGGCGCTTTTCCAGTTCGGCACGCACGCGGCGGTGCTGTGCTATGACGTCCCGGGGCGGGACGTCATGGGGTGGGACGTCCGGGTGCGATACGTGCGCGGGCGGGGCGCCCGGGTGTGAGGCGCCCGGGGAGCGAGCGTCGTCGGCTTTTCGGCGCAGCCAGGTCACGTGGCGCTCCTGCAAGGCTTTGAGCTCCTCGCGGGCGGCGCGGACTTTTTTGTCGAGCTCGATCCAGTCCGGGGCGAAGTTGGCATCGGCCAGCACTTTGTAGGCGAGGCGCAGTTCGGGCGGCACGAATGGGTTTTCCTCCAGCTTGAGCGGGCGGCCTTTGCCGGGAAGATTGTCAAAGGCACCGGCTTCCATCGCCGCTTGAATGCGGTCTTCAACCAAGCTGCGGATGGCCCGCTCGCGGGCTTCGATCTCGTCGTCGCGTGCGCAGTCTCCGTGAATGCGCCGAAACTGCACGTTCCATGCCCCCGCTAGAGGGCCGGCTCCCGCCAACCCGGATTCCGAACGAGCGCTCTCATCTTTTAGTGTACTAGACGCGGGTGTTTCGAGAAAGGACGAACGCGGCGGCGCGGCGAAGCGTTGAGCAACATGCAGGGAGGGGTCGTCCATGCGTGTGTCGTCGGCGGTGGAACGGGTTCAGGCGGCGCTGCAGGAGCACGGTGTCCGTACCGACATCCTGGAGTTTGCGCAGGGAACGCGCACCGCGCAGGAGGCGGCCGATGCGGTCGGCACGCAGGTCGGGCAGATCGTGAAGAGTTTGGTGTTTCTCGCCGGAGACGAGCCGGTGCTGGTGCTTGTGTCGGGGGCGCATCTGGCCGATACGGAGAAGCTGGGCCGGCTGTTTGGAACGAAAGTGAAGCGGGCCGACGCCGACACGGTGCGGGAAGCCACGGGTTTCGCCATCGGCGGCGTGGCGCCGGTAGGGCATATCCGGCCTTTGCGGACTCTCATTGATGAGAACCTGCTGCAGTACGACGTCGTCTATGCCGCGGCGGGCACGCCGTTTTCGGTGTTTCCCATCGCGCCGTCCGAGCTGGTGCGGGTGACCGGCGGCCGAGTGGCTGACGTCGTCGTCGAATGACCCCGTCCGCAGGCGTCTGCGAAGAAGGCGCCGGTTGAAAACCTGCCGATCGAAAGGCACCGGACGAAAATGCGCCGACCGAAAGCCACCGGCCGAGAAAGCGCCGGCTGAAAACCCGCCGGCCGAAACCGCGCCGACCGAGGAGGCACCGACCGAGAAAGCGCCAGGCAGGACCCGCTGCTAGAACGTGCGCGAGGCGGCCACCACGCCGCGGTCGATGGCGGCGATGGCCGCCCGAGCCGTGTCGCGCACTTGGCGGAGCCTTTCGCTGGCGGACGGGTCCGCCGGCCGCGGGTCCGCCAGCCGCAAGACGTGGTCGGCGGACGACGCGACCTGGCGCAGCAGGTCGACGGTTTGCCGGCACAAGGTGACAAAGTCGCCCGGCTCGAGATGATAGCCCCGCAGGAACTTGGCCAGGTCGCGGACGTCCTCGTGGGGCGTCTTCTCGCTGCGGCCCGTGGCTGTCCGCGCCCGGCCCGGGCCTTCCGGCAGCGCGTCGTCGGCGGCCGCGGCCCAGCGGCTGACGACGGGGGCGATGCGCCCTTCGACGCGGAGTTTGTCGCGGGCGCCGGAACCGGTCCAGCGCACGATGCGGTCGGTGGCCAGGTGAACACCGGCCAGCCAGCTCGGCGCCGCGGGCGGCAGCTGCTCGTCTTGGGGGCGAGACTCCCACACGACGGCGGCCGCCCAGCCGGCCATGGCTGCGGGATCCATCTCGGCCAGCGTGCCGTCGAAGGCCATTTCGGTAACCAAGAGCTCCTTGATCCAAATCCCCCGGCAGAACGCGCCTTTGGTCGTGAGCTGCGGCGCCTGCCCGGGCTCCTGGGTCAGGTACCCCAGGCGGCGCAGTTGGCCGGCTTTCTCGGCGAACTGCGTCGTCAGCTCCACGAGCGCCTCGCCGGGCTGCGGGCTTTGCGAGACGAAAAGGGAGCGGGCCAGCCATTCGCGGATGGCGGGCGAGATGTCGCCGGCCGCCTGCGCGTCCGGCCGCGCCGCGTCCGCGCACCGGCGAGAGTCTGCAGCAGAGCCAGGCGCGGCAGCCGGTCCGGGCGCCGGCCCTGCAGCCGGCACGGCCGTCGGGTCGGTCGGGGCCTCGGCGGCAGGTCCGGCGTCCGGGCCGCCGGCCGGCGGGGTGCCGCCGGACCCGGCGAACCGTTCGATGAGATTGAGCACGGTCGTGTACGACAGCGACAGGCGGCTGGTGATGGGTTCCAGCGACGCGGCCTCCCAGTCGCGCCAGTCCGCCGCCTCCATCGTTTCGGGATCGGTGCGGATGAGCACCGTGCCGGCTTTGTCCAGGCCGCGGCGGCCGGCCCGCCCGGCCATTTGCAGAAATTCCTGCTGGGTCAGCAGCCGCCGCCGCCGGCCGTCGAATTTGGCCACGCTGTCGAAGCAAACGGTGCGCACGGGCATGTTGACGCCCACGGCGAACGTCTCCGTCGCGAACACGACCCGCAAAATGCGTCGCTCCAGCAAGTGCTCGACGATGTGTTTGACCAGCGGGACCAGGCCGGCGTGGTGGACGCCGATGCCCCGTTGCCACATGTCCCGCATGGCGGCCAGCCCCGGCACGTCGTCGGGGCGAAGCCCGGTCTGCTGCAAAATTTGACGCACCGTGACGTGCACGGCGTCGCGCTCGTGGGGGCGCAGGAAGTCTCGCCGCCGGGCCAGGTCCCGGGCCATCCGTTCGCACTCCCGGCGGCTGAAGGCGAAATAAATGCAAGGAAACAGCCTTTCGCGGCTGACGTAGCTGATGACGTCCAGGTGGCGGGTTTGCGGCGCCGCCTCCGGACGGCTGCGCCCCGGCGCGCCGCCGGGCCGGTCCGTGCTGCCGGCCCGGCCGGTGCTCCCGGAACGCTCGATGCCGCCGTACCGGCCGGTGCCGCCGGACCGGCCCGCGCCGCCGGCCGCCGCGTCGACGGACAGCGCATCCCCTTTCAAGTCGCCGCCCGTGACGTGCTCCCACGCTTCGGCATGCGTGAGGGCGCGGCCGTCGTCGGTGAAGTAGTACAGGCGCAGCGGCACGGCCCGCTCGTCGTGGACGACGGCAGCCACCGGCTCACCCAGCGCCCGCTCCAGCCACGCCGCGAGCTCGCGGATGTTGGGCACCGTGGCCGAAAGCCCGAGGATGCGCACGCCTTTGGGCAGCAGCAGAATGGCTTCCTCCCAGACCGTGCCCCGCTCGGGATGGTTGATGTAGTGGATTTCATCAAAGACGATCCAGTCGGGCAGGGGCGCTCCGCCTTTCGGCCCACCGCCTTTCGGCCCACCGCCTTTCGGCCCACCG
>QGSR01000192.1 GCA_003387805.1 Bacillota bacterium
AGCGGGCCGAGGTCATCGCGGGCCTGCGGGAGCTGGGCGTGGACGGCGTGTGCAGCAACCGGCCGGAGATGCTGGTGTGACGCGGCGGGCCGGCGCGGCCGGGAGGAATCCTTCGGGCCGCGTGGAATTGTGAGTGGTGGAATTGGAAGCGCTTACAAACTGTGGCCGCACAGCCGCAGGCGCTGAACGGGCGTTTTCAGGAAGCGATGGTCAAGCATCCATCTCGATGAGAAAGGCGGGGCGTGTATGGGAGTTCGGCGGATGACGGTGGCGCAGGCCATCGTCCACTTCCTGGCGCAGCAGTACGTGGAGCGCGACGGCGTGGAACGGCCGTTTTTCGCCGGCGTGTTCGGCATTTTCGGCCACGGCAACGTGACGGGGCTGGGGCAGGCGCTGGAGGAGACGGGCGCGCTGAAGTATTACCAGCCCCGCAACGAGCAGGCCATGGTGCACACCGCGGCCGCGTACGCGAAGATGAAGAACCGGCTGCAGACCTTCGTGTGCACGTCGTCCATCGGCCCCGGCGCCACCAACATGGTGACGGGGGCGGCCATGGCCACCATCAACCGGCTGCCGGTGCTGCTGCTGCCCGGCGACATTTTCGCCAACCGGCTGCCGCACCCGGTGCTGCAGGGGCTGGAGCATCCCCACAGCCAGGACGTCAGCGTCAACGACGCGTTCCGGCCCGTGTCGGCGTACTGGGACCGCATTTATCGGCCGGAGCAGGTGCTGTCGGCGCTGCCCCGGGCCATGCAGGTTTTGACCGATCCGGCGCTGACCGGCGCGGTCACCATTTGCCTGCCCCAGGACGTGCAGACCGAGGCGTACGATTTCCCGGAGAACTTCTTTAAGAAGCGGGTCTGGCGCATCCGCCGCACGGCGGCGCCGGAGGAGGCGCTGGAGGAGGCCGCGGCCCTCATCCAGGCGGCCCGGCGGCCGCTCATCGTGGCCGGCGGCGGCGCCATCTATTCCGAAGCGTCCGAGGCTTTGGGCCGGTTCGCCGAACGGTTCGGCGTGCCGGTGGTGGAGACGCAGGCGGGCAAAGGCGCGCTGCCGTGGAACCACCCGTGGAACGCCGGGCCCGTGGGCGTCAACGGCGGGCTGGCGGCCAACAAGCTGGCCGCGGAGGCGGACCTGGTCATCGGCGTGGGCACGCGCTTTTCGGATTTCACCACCGCGTCCATGAGCGCGTTCCAGCATCCGGACGTGAAGTTCATCGGCATCAACGTGGCGCCGCTGGATGCCTACAAGCTGGGCGCGCTGGCGCTGGTGGGCGACGCCCGGGCCACGCTGCAGGCGCTGGCCCGGAAGCTGGACGCGGCGGGGCGCCGGCCGGCGGAGGAGTACCGGGAAGAGATCCGGAGCCTGAAGGCCCGGTGGGACGCGGAAGTGGACCGGCTGCGCACGGAGCGGCCGGGCGAAAAGCTGACCCAGGCCAACGTGCTGGGCATCGTCAACGACGCCGCGGGACCGCAGGACGTGGTGCTCAACGCCGCGGGCAGCATGCCCGGCGATTTGCTGAAGATTTGGCGGCCGGTGGATCCGAAGGGCTATCATCTGGAGTACGGCTACTCCACCATGGGCTACGAAATCCCCGGCGGGCTGGGCGTCAAGATGGCCGCGCCCGAACGGGAAGTGTTCGTCATGATCGGCGACGGCAGCTACCTCATGATGAACACCGAGATCGTCACCACCATCCAGGAGGGTTACAAGCTCATTATCGTGCTGGTGGACAACGGCGGCTACCAGTCCATCCACGGCCTGCAGACGTCCTCGGGCTCGCCGTCCTTCGGCAACGAGCTGCGTTTCCGGGACGAAGGCACCGGCCGGCTGGCGGGCGAGTACATGCCCATCGACTACGCCGCCAACGCGGCCAGCATGGGCGCCCTGGCGTTTAAGGCCGACGACGAGGCGTCGCTGCGGGAGGCGCTGCAGAAGGCCAAAGAAGCCGACCGCACGGTGCTCATCCACGTCACCGTCGACCCGGAGGCCCGGGTGCCCGGCTACGATTCGTGGTGGGACGTGCCCATCGCGGAAGTGTCCGGCCAGGAGAGCGTGCAGCAGGCGCTGGCCGGCTACCGCGAGGCCAAGAAGCGGCAGCGCTACTACTACTGATGCGGGGAGGCGCCGGCATGGCGAGGACGCTTTTGATCCGGCCGGGCGAGGACGCCCGCACGCCCATCCGCATCACGCCGCAGGACGCGGGCTGGGAGTACGTGAGCTTCTCGGTGCACGTCCTGCGGGCCGGCGAGGCGCTGAAGGACGCGACGGGCGGGGAAGAGGTCGGCCTGGTGCTCCTGGGCGGCCGGGCCACGGTGCGCTCCAGCGCGGGCGCGTGGGAGAACATCGGCGGGCGGCAGGACGTGTTCGACGGCTTGCCGTGGGCGGTGTACCTGCCGCCGGGCGTGGAGTTCGAGGTGCACGCCGAGACCGACCTGCGGCTGGCCCGGGGCGGCGCGCCGGCGGAGAAGGGCGCGGCGGCGCGGCTCATCCGTCCCGAGGACGTGGAGGTCGTGCAGAGGGGCAGCGGCAGCGTGCAGCGCCGCATTCACAACATTTTGATGGGCAACTTGCCCGCGGAGCGGCTCCTTTTGGTGGAGGTGCTGACGCCGGGCGGCAACTGGTCCAGCTTCCCGCCCCACAAGCACGACACCCACCGCCCGCCCGCGGAGACGTATTTGGAAGAGGTGTACTATCACCGGGTGCAGCCCGCGGGCGGCTTTGTGCTGCAGCGGGTGTACGACGACGCCCGGGAGCTGGACGAGACGCTGGCCGTGGGCGACGGGCAGCTGGTGCTGGTGCCCAGGGGCTACCACCCGGTGGCCGCGCCGCCCGGCTTCCAGTCGTACTACTTGAACGTGATGGCCGGGCCCGAGCGCTCGTGGAAGTTCGCCATCGACCCGGCCTTTGCGCACCTGGCCCACGGCATGGACGAGCGGCCGGCCGGGAAGTGACGGCGCCGCGCGGGCGGCGGAGCAGGGGGTGCCCTGCGCCCGCGGCGCTTGTGATTCCTGCGCCCGCGGCGCTCATGAAAAGCTGGCATGAACGGGACCGATCGACGGTGGGAAAGCGAGGGCTTGAGAGTGTCGGAGACGACCCGTGACAAACACGAGCCCATCCGGGTCGGCGTCATCGGCGTCGGCCGCATGGGAGCGAGACACGCGCAAAACTTGAGCGGCGCGGTGGCCGGCGCCAAGCTGGTGGCCGTGGCCGACCCGGACGAGGCCGCGGTGCGGCGCGTCGGCGACGAGCTGGGCGTGGCGGGGGTTTATACCGATTATAGGGAGCTGCTGGCTCGGGACGACGTGGAGGCGGTGGTCATCGCCGCGCCCGCGGACACGCGCGAGGAAATGATCGCGGCGTGTCTGGCCGCGGGCAAGCACATGCTGTGCGAGAAGCCGGTGGCTCACGATCTGCCGGCGGCCCGCCGGGTGGCCAAAATGCTGGAAGGCGCCGAGGTGACGTTCCAGCTGGGGTTCATGCGCCGGTTTGACCCGGCGTACGTGCGCGCCCACCGGCTCATCCGGGAAGGCGTCATCGGCCGGCCCGTCTTCATCCGCCTGGTCAGCCGGGACGCGGAAGGACCGCCCCTGGGATTCGTCGGCGGCAGCGGCGGCTTGTTCGTGGACTCGTCGGTGCACGACTTCGATTTGGCCCGCTGGCTCATGGGCTCGGAAGTGGAGCGCGTGTACGCCCTGGGCGGCACGTTCGTGTATCCCGAATACGCCGAGCACGGCGACATCGACGTGGGGGCCGTGTCGCTGCGCTTCGCCGGCGGCGCCATCGGCCTGCACGACAACGCCCGCAAGTCCGGCTACGGCTACGACATCCGCACCGAGGTGCTGGGCACCGACGGCGCGATTCAGATCGGGTATTTGAATCAAGACTCCGTCGTGCTGCTGAAAAATGACCGGCCCGGCTACGACTACGTGCCGGACTTTCTGGCGCGCTTTGCGGACGCGTACCGGCTGGAGCTGCAGCATTTCATCGACGTGCTGCGGAAGGGCGGCACGCCCGCGGTGGGCGTGGAGGACGGCGTGCGGGCGCTGGAAATCGCGGCCGCGGCGCGGGCGTCGCTGGAGAGCGGGCTGCCGGTGTCGGTGGCCAGCCAGCACCCCGTGGGCGCCGCCGACGCGGAGCCGAAGGAGCTGGAGGTTTCGTGAAGGTCGGAGCAGCGCCCATCAGCTGGGGCGTCAGCGAGTTTCCGGAGTGGGGGCGCCAGCTGCCGTATCAGCGGGTGTTTGACGAAATGGCGCAGGCCGGCTACGAAGGCACGGAGCTGGGCCCGCCCGGGTATTTGCCGCTGGACCCGGCGCTTCTCAAAGACGAGCTGGCCCGGCGCGGCTTGGCTATGATTGCGGCGTTCGTGCCGGTGAACATGCGGTCGCGGGCGGCCGCGCCGCAGGGCTTGGCCGGCTTGCGGCGGCCGCCGCTCGTGCTGGCGGGTCTGGCCGGCAG
>QGSR01000008.1 GCA_003387805.1 Bacillota bacterium
TGGATTTGCGGCAAGTGAGGGGCGCGGGCGCCGGCGGGCGCGTCCCCAAGGGGGAGGTGCTGGCGTTCTTGGAAGGGCGCGGGCGGGCGGCGGCGCCGGCGGCGGCGCGGGGCGCGGCCGCGCCGACAGGGCCGGCCTCTCCGGCTGCTGCCGCCGCGCCGGCGGGGGCCTTGCCGCCGGTGGCCGTGGAGCCGGGCGACGAAATCATCACGCCCGATCCGATGCGCAGCGCCATCGCCCGCCACATGGTGGCCAGCAAGCAGACGGCGCCCCACGCGTGGATGATGATGGAGGCCGACGTGAGCGGACTGGTCGCGCTGCGGGAAGCCCACAAGGCGGCCTTCGCCGCCCAGGAGGGCGTGCCGCTGACCTTCGTGCCGTTTTTCGTCAAGGCGGTGGTGGACAGCCTGAAGCAGTTCCCGCATCTCAACGCCGCCTGGCAGGATGAGCGCATCGTGGTGAAGAAGCGCATCAACGTCGGCATCGCGGTGGGGCTGGAGGAGGGCTTGGTCGTCCCCGTCATTCACGACGCGGACCGGCTCAGCATCGCGGGCCTGGCCCACGCGGTGGCCGACCTGGCCGAACGGGCCCGGGCGGGGAAGCTGCGCCTGGAGGACGTCCAGGGCGGCACCATCACCGTCAACAACACCGGCGCCTTCGGCTCGGTGGCGTCGTACCCGATTATCAACCAGCCCCAGGCGGCCATTATTACGATGGAGGCCGTCCGCCGCACGCCGGTGGCGGTGGGCGACGCCATCGCCATTCGCTCGGTGATGAACATGTGCATCTCGTTCGATCACCGGGTGACCGACGGGCTGTACGCAGGGCGCTTCCTGCAGTCGGTAAAGCAGCGGCTGGAGAGCTACGGCCCTGACACCGCGCTGTACTGAGGCCCCGGATAGGAGTGGATGTCGATGGAGCGAGAACTGCCGTTGGTGTCCGTCAACGGTTTGCCGACGGAGCACGCCGGCGCCGCCGCGCCCGAGGCCGGCGCGGCCGGAGCAGCGGGCGGCCCGGCGCTGAGGACGCGGCCGCCCCGCCGGTCGGCCAACTACAGCCGCACGGGCAAGCCCGAGTGGCTGCGCATCCGGGCCACCATGGGGCCCAACTACCGCCGCCTGAAAAACATGATGCGGGGCCTGGCGCTGCACACCGTGTGCGAGGAGGCCCAGTGCCCCAACATGTTCGAGTGCTGGGAGAGCGGCACGGCCACGTTCATGATTTTGGGCGACATCTGCACGCGGGCGTGCGGCTTCTGCGCGGTCAAGTCGGGCAGGCCCACGGAGCTGGACTGGGCCGAACCCGCCCGCGTGGCCGAAGCCGTCAAGGCCATGGGCCTGAAGCACGCGGTGATTACGTCGGTGACGCGGGACGACCTGCTCAACGGCGGCGCGGAAATTTTCCACAACACCATCAAGGCCGTCCGGGAAGTGAGCCCGGGCACCAGCATCGAGGTGCTCATTCCGGACTTCCAGGGCAACTGGGAAGCGCTGAAGATTACGATGGACGCGCGGCCGGAGATTCTAAACCACAACATGGAAACGGTGCCGCGCCTGTATCCGTGGGTGCGTCCCAAGGCCGTTTACGAGCAGTCGCTGGAGCTGCTGCGCCGGGCCAAGGAAATGGATCCGGACGTATTGACCAAGACCGGCATTATGGTCGGCCTGGGCGAGACGCTGGAGGAAATCGAGCAGGTGATGCGCGACGTGCACGCGGCGGGCGTGGACATTATGACCATCGGGCAGTACCTGCGGCCGTCCGTCAAGCATTTGCCCGTGGAGAAGTACTACACGCCCGAGGAGTTTGACCAGCTGAAGCGCATGGGCGAGGCCATCGGCATTCCCCACGTGGAGTCGGGGCCGCTGGTACGCAGCTCCTACCACGCGCGGGAGCAGTTCGAGAAGCTGGGTGGCGTCACGGTATGACCGTCGGCTCGGCGCGAAACGTGAACGAACGGGCCTCCGGGGGCGCCGCGCCGCGGCCCCTTTGCTGGGCCGTTGACTTGGGCACGTTTCACTACGGCCGGGCGTGGGATTTGCAAGGCGGGCTCGTCCGGGCCCGCCTGGCCGATGAAGTGCCGGACCTGCTTTTGTTCGTGGAGCACCCCCACGTCTACACGCTGGGCCGGGCCGGCGACGACCGGCACGTCTTGTGGGACCGGCGGCTGCTGGCCCAGCGGGGCGTGGAGATTTACCACGTGGACCGGGGCGGCGACGTCACGTATCACGGCCCCGGCCAGGCGGTGGGGTATCCCATCATCGCGCTGCGCCGGCACGGGCTGGACGCCCACCGGTATTTGCGCGACCTCGAGGAAGTGCTCATTCGCGCGCTGGCCGAGTTCGGCATCCGCGGCGGGCGCGTGCCCGGCATGACGGGCGTGTGGGTGGACAACGCCAAAATCGCCGCCATCGGCGTCAAGTTCACCCGCTGGGTGACGAGCCACGGCTTCGCCCTCAACGTCAACACGGATCTGAGCTACTTCGAAGGCATTATCCCGTGCGGACTGAGCAACCGCAACGTCACGTCCATGCAGGAGCTTTTGGGCCGGACGGTGGCGATGGCGGACGTGCACGCCGCGCTGCGGCGGCAGTTCGCGGCCGTGTTCGGCCTGGACGTGCAGCCCCAGCCCGTGGAGCTGCTGCGGCCGTGGCTCCAGGAGACGGGCGGCGCGCCGGGCCGCGGGAGCGCCCGCGCCGGGGCCGAGTTCGGACGAAGGCGAGCGTGAAGGGATGCAGAGGGACCTGGCCGATGCCAACTCGACGATAACCGCCGTCCAAGGCGTGCGCGTCGGGCACTGGACGGAACACCGGGCCCTGACGGGCTGCACCGTCGTGCTGTTCGACGGGCGGGCCGTGGCCGCGGTGGACGTGCGGGGCGGCGGTCCCGGCACCCGGGAGACGGATCTGCTGGCGCCGGGGCGGCTGGTGCGCCGCATCGACGCGGTGCTCCTGACCGGCGGCAGCGCCTTCGGGCTGGCGGCCGCCGACGGGGTCATGCGGTGGCTGGAGGAGCGGGGCCTGGGCTACGACACCGGCGTCGCGCGGGTGCCCATCGTTCCGGCCGCCGTCGTGTTTGACCTAGGCGTAGGGGATCAACACGTGCGGCCCGGGCCCGATGCGGGCTACGCCGCGTGCGAGGCGGCGTCCGCGGCGCCCGTGGCCGAGGGCGGCGTGGGCGCCGGCACCGGCGCGACGGTGGGGAAGTGGGCGGGCCCGCAGTACGCGATGAAAGGCGGCCTGGGCAGCAGCGCGCTGCCCGTGCCCGGCGGCGGCACCGTCGGCGCGCTGGCCGTAGTCAACGCGGTGGGCGACATCGTGGACCCGCTGGACGGCCGTCTCGTCGCGGGGGCGTACGACAGGGAGAAGCAGGCCTTCTTGACGCTGAAGGCGGCCCGGGCGGCGTCGCCCTTCGGCGGGTCCGGGAAGCCGGCGCCGCCGGCGACCAACACCGTCATCGCGGTGGTGGCCACGGACGTCGTGCTCTCGAAGGAGGCGCTGTACCGCGTCGCGCAGATGGCCCACGACGGCATCGCCCGCACCGTCTATCCCGCGCACACGCCCTGGGACGGGGACACGGTTTTCGCCGTCTCCACCGAGCGCGTCGGCGCGCCGTCGGCGCCGGGCCGGGAAGAGATGGAACAGGTGGGCGTCATCGGCGCCCTGGCTGCCGAGGCGCTGGCCCTGGCCGTTTTGCGCGGCGTGCGGGCGGCCCGGGACGCGGGCGGGCTGCCGGCGGCGCGATCACTGCCTCGCGGCTAGTCCAACAGCGCTTTGACCCGGTCCAGCAGCGCGTGCGCGACCTCGATCTTGGGCATGGTCGGCAACGCCTCCACGTCTCCCGACGCGTGGATGATGGTCACCCGGTTGGTGTCCGCGTCGAACCCGCTGTCGGGCGCGGTGACGTCGTTGGCCGCGATGATGGCCAGCCCTTTCTCCAGCAGCTTGGCGCGCGCGTTTTCCAGCACGTTTTCCGTCTCGGCGGCGAAGCCCACCTTCACCACCGGCGCGTCCACCGACGCGAGGATGTCGGGATTGCGCACCAGCTGCAATTCCAGCACGCCGTCGGCGTTGCGCTTTTTGATTTTCTGCGGGGCCGCCGCGGCCGGACGGTAGTCGGCCACGGCCGCGGCCATGATGAGCGCGTCCGCGCCCCGCACCGCCTCGGCCACCGCGGCCTGCATCTCCAGCGCGGTGGCGACGCGGCGCACGTCGACGCCCGCGGCCGCCTGCACCGGCGGCGGCGTGGTGGTGATCAGCGTCACCCGGGCGCCCCGGTCGCGGGCCGCTTCCGCGATGGCGTGGCCCATCTTGCCCGACGAGCGGTTGGTGATGAAGCGCACCGGGTCCACGGGCTCGCGGGTGCCGCCCGCGGTGACGACGATGCGCCGGCCCGCCAGATCGCCACTTAGGCCCAGCACGTGGCGCACGGTCCCGATGATGACGTCCAGGTCCGCCAGCCGCCCTTTGCCCACCAGGCCCGACGCGAGCCGGCCTTCCTCGGGCTCCACGATGACGGCGCCGCGCTGTTTCAGAAGGGCCAGATTGGCCTGCGTCGCGGGATGGTCGAACATGTTGTGCTCCATGGCGGGGCAGAGGATCATAGGCGCGGACACCGACAAGGCGAGGGTGGCGCCGGGGTTGCCAGCCAGCCAGTGGGCCAGGGCCGCGACGGTGTTGGCCGTGGCGGGCGCCACAACGAAGGCGTCGGCCTGCTGCGCCAGCGCGACGTGGTCCACCGCGATGTCCGACGTCGGGGCGAACAAGTCGGTGATGACCGGCCGGTGCGTCAGGCTCTGAAAGGTCAGCGGCGCCACGAAGCGGGCCGCCGCGGGCGTCATGGCCACCTGTACGGCCGCGCCCAGCTGCAGCAGGCGGCTGGTCAGCTCGGCGGCCTTGTACGCCGCGATGCTGCCCGAGACGCCCAGCACGATGGTTTTTCCGGACAAAGGCGGCCGGCTCATGCGTTCAGCCCTCCGTGCACCGGCAGGCCCCGGGGCGCGCCGTATCCCGGGTGGTTGCGCACGTACAGCAGGCGCAGGCCTTCCAGGGTCAGGTGCGGGTCCAGGATGTCCACCACGCCGCTGTAGCGGGCGATGGCGGGCGCGAGGCCGCCGGTGGCGATGACCCGGGGCTCCGCGTCGGTTTCCTTGCGGAGCTCCTCCTTGAGCTGGTGGATCAGCCCCCGCACCAGTCCGACGTAGCCGTACACCGTGCCCGACTGCATCGCGTGCACCGTGTTGCGGCCGATGGGCGAAGGCGGCGGCACCAGCTCCACGCGCGGCAGCTTGGCGGCCCGCTCGAACAGCGCCTCGGATGCGATCTGCACCCCCGGTGCGATGGCGCCGCCCATGTACGCGCCGTCGGCCGAGATGACGTCGAAGGTGGTGGCCGTGCCCAGGTCAACAACGATGGCCGGCCCGCCGTAGCGGTCGCTGCACGCCACCGCGTTGGCGATGCGGTCCGCGCCCACTTCCGCGGGGTTGTCGACGAGAATTTTCAGGCCCGTGTCGCCGTGGGACGCGCTGACGCGGTAGGGCTGCAGGCCGAACAAGTTTTGCACCACCTCTTCGTAGGGAGCCTGCAGCGGCGGGACCACGTTGCCCATAACCACCGCGTCCACTTCCACCGGCGAGTGGCCCGCCCGCTGAAACAAACTGTCGATTTGAATTTCGTATTCGGCCGCCGTGCGGTGAATGTCCGTGGACAGGCTCCACGTCCGCTGCAGCTTTTCGCCGCGGAAGAGGCCGAAGGTGATGTTCGTATTGCCGATATCGATTGCGAGCAGCATTTCATCCCATCCTTATGCCAAACGAAACCACTACACGGTATTCTGTGTCAAGGCGCGTGCTACCTTCCGCGGGCGCGGGCGTCCGTGCCGGCGTCGCGCACGCGGCCCTGCCCGGGCCGGCCGCGGCGGCGCTCCGGCCGCTCCGCGTGGCGCGCCGCTGACAGAGCCGCCCCCGCTGTGGTACACTTCGGACAACGAATCTCGCAAGCTCACGGAGGAGACGCCATGACCAACGTGGAGATTTTGCAGCAGCTGGCCGTTCCCGCGGATACGAAGCTGGTGCTCCTGGTGCTGGACGGCCTGGGCGGCCTGCCCGGCGAGGAGTCGGGGCGGACGGAGCTGGAGAGCGCCCGCACGCCCAACCTGGACCGGCTGGCCCGGCAACATTCCGTCGGCCTGGCCACGCCCCTCATCCCCGGCGTGACGCCCGGCAGCGCGCCGGCCCACCTGGCGCTCTTCGGCTACGACGCGTTCCGGTATCCCATCGGGCGGGGCGTCTTGTCCGCGGTGGGCGTGGGCCTGGACCTGCAACCTGCCGACGTGGCCACCCGGGTCAACTTCGCCACCATGCAAGACGGCGTCATCACCGACCGGCGGGCGGGCCGCATTCCGACGGAGGAAGCCGAGCGGCTGTGCCGGGCCCTCTCGGCCATCAAGATCGAAGGCGTCGACATCACCGTCAAGGCCGAGATGCAGCACCGGGCCGTCATCGTCTGGCGGGGCGAAGGGCTGTCCGCGGCCGTGTCGGACACGGACCCTCAAAAGACGGGTGCGGCGCCGCTGCCGGCCCGGGCGCTGGAGCCCGGGGCCCAGCGCATGGCCGACATCGTCAACCGGTTCGTGGCCGAGGCCAACCGGCTGCTGGCCGGCGAGCCCCGGGCCAATACGATTTTGCTGCGGGGTTTCGGCAGGCTGCCCGACATTCCGAAAATCACGGACCTGTACCGCCTGCGGGCCGCGGTCATCGCGGCGTATCCCATGTACCGGGGCCTGGCCAAGCTGGTGGGCATGGAGGAGCTGCCGGCGGGGGAGACGTTCAAAGACCAGCTCGAGTCGCTGAAGCGGGCGTGGCACGACTACGACTACTTCTTCCTGCACGTCAAAGGGACCGACGCGGCGGGGGAGGACGGCGATTTCGCCCGCAAGGCGGCGGTCATCGAAGAGGTGGACGGGCTGCTGCCGGAGCTTTTGGCGCTCAGCCCCGACGTCTTGGTCATCACGGGCGATCATTCCACGCCGTCGCGGCTTAAGGCCCACAGCTGGCATCCGGTGCCGGTGCTGCTGGCCTCCCGCTGGGCCCGGCCCAATCCGTGGATCGAAGGATTCGGCGAGTCCGACGCGGTGCGGGGCAGCCTCGGGCCCATCCGCTCGCAGGACTTGATGGGGCTCATGCTGGCCCACGGGCTGCGGCTGCAGAAGTTCGGCGCCTGACCCGTCCCCGCCCCGCGGGACGGGCGCCGCACCGGCCGCGTCCTGCGCCGAATCTCGGCATAAAAAGAAACCACGCTCCCGATGGCGAGCCATCGGGAGCGTGCTCCGGCAGGCGGGACCGTAAGCCAGATTCTGTTTCCGATGGTCATCTATCTCGCCCGGAACGCCCGCTGCGGGCGCCCGAACGGTCGTCCTTTGCGGACGACTGCCCCCTACCCGCCCTCAAAGGGGCCTATTTGGGGTTGCTCGGTGGTGGGGGTTGCCAGCGTTCCACCCGCGCCGTCGCCGGCGCGGCTCGTCTCTATGGCCCTTTTATAGCTACTGCCGACCACGAGGGCCGGGTTCGCGTCCGTCGTCTTGCGACGCCCAGCCTTGCGACTGGCACCAACTTTCTGCCGGCGGAGCCGGCAGCCGAGTCTGGACTTTCCTCTAGCGGCCCGCGGGCCGCCAGCGACCATCCGTCCCACCTGCCTTGTGGGGCGGAACGCCCGACATATCGGAACGATCCGCATTTATAGTATATCATCGCCGGGGGTGTTTCACAACGGCGCGGTTTTGGTACAATACAAGGTGTACGAGCCAAGGAGGACCTGTTCGGTGAAAATCGCGGTCTTTACGGACAGCTACCGCCCCTACGTCAGCGGGGTCGTCCGCTCCATCGACACGTTCAGCACCGAGCTGCTCGCGCTTGGCCACGAAGTCTACATCTTCGGACCGCGCTACTATCCTTCCCAGTACGAGGACGCCGCGGCGCTGTCGGACGACGACGTTCCGGCGACGAAAGTGTTTCGCTATTGGTCCATTCCGGTGCCCATGTACAAAGGCTTCACGGCGCCGGTTCCTATTTCGGCGCAGGCGGAGCTGCTCTGTGCGGACTTGGGCATCGACCTGATTCACTCCCACACGCCCTTCGCCATGGGAACGCTGGGCGCGCTGCTGGCCCGCCGGCTGCGCCTGCCTTTGGTGTTCACCCACCACACCATGTATCACGAATACGTCCACTACATCCCCGGCGTCCGCTCGGCGCTCAAGGAAATGATGCTGCGCTACGTGGGCGCTTACTGCCGCAGGGCGGATCTCGTCATTACGCCGACGCCCCAAATCCGGGACTTCGCCGTGGAGGCCTACGGGCTGAAAGACAAGCCCGTCAAGGCCATCCCGACGGGCATCGACGTGGACGCGTTCGGCCGGGGAGACGGCCGCGCCGTGCGGGCCCGCTTCGCCGTCCCGGAGGACGCCCCGGTGCTGACCTTCGTGGGCCGTCTGGGGCGGGAGAAAAACGTGGAGCTGCTGCTGAAAGCGTTCAAGATCGTGGTGCGGCGTCGGCCTGACGCGCATTTGATGCTCGTGGGCGACGGCCCGCTGCGGGAGCAGCTGGAGGAAACGGCGGCGGGCGCGGGGCTGTCGGGCCGCGTTCACTTCACCGGGACACTGACGAAACCCGAGGTCATCGACGTGTATCACGCCGCGGATCTGTTCGTCATCGCCTCGGTGACGGAAACCCAGGGGCTCGCGACGCTGGAGGCCATGGCCGCGGGCTTGCCGGTGGCGGGCGTCAACGCGCCGGGCACCGCGGACATGGTGGAACACGGCGTGCAGGGGCTGCTGACGCCCGAGGATCCGGAGGCGCTGGCGGAGGCGGCTTTGACGCTGCTGAACGACGACGGGCAGCGGCGGGCTTTCGCGGCCCGGGCCCGGGCGCGGGCGGAGCGGTTCAGCGCGCGCAACATGGCGCTGGAGCTGGTGCAGGCGTACGAGGAAGTGCTGGCCGCGCGCGCCCCGCAGGGCGCGGCCGGCAGGGATAGAGCCGCGGCTATGGAATAACAGTGTCGAGGTGAACGGCATGATTCGACCGACGGCTTCCACCGTCATTTTCGGCGCGCTGGTGCTGCTGGGCTTCGCCCTGGCGGCCGTGGTGCTGCTGCCGGTCAGCGGTGCGGCGTGGAGCGTGGCCGGAGCGGACAACCTGTTTTATCATTATCTGAGCGAGTTTTTCTGAGGCCGCCCCAGGCAGGGAAGGAGCGCACGGGTGCACATGGCGAGGAAACATCGCGTCGAGGAGCCGGTGATGCCCAAGACCGGCGACGCGCCGGTGCCCGGCTGGCTGACGGCGCTGGGCGTCGTGCTGGCGGCGTGGGCCGTCTATTACTTGGTGCTGTCGGTGCGTTGACACCGCCGCGGGCGGTATGCTACGATAGCGGCACGAAATTTTGAGGAAAAAGGCGATGACAGGGACCAGTACGGCCCATCCGGGCTGAAGAGAGCCGCCGGCCGGTGCGAGGCGGCGCCCGGACGCCGGAAACTCGCCCTGGAGCCGTCCCCCGAACGTGCGAGGCGCCCTCGCACCAGTAGACGGGAACGGTTTCTCCCCGTTACAGGAGAAGCGGCCGCAGGGCTGCACAGAGGGGATCGCATCCGCGATCAAATAGAGTGGTACCGCGGAAAGCAGGCGCTTTTCGTCTCTATGTGAGGCGAAAAGCGTTTTCGCTTTTAGAGGCATGTTGGGAAACGGGGTGCATGGCTGTGTCGCAGACGATGACCAAATCGACCGCGTACGATTTCGAGCAAGTGGAGCGCACGTGGCAGCAGCGGTGGGAGGAGCAGGATTTGTACCGGGTGGACGAAGACCCGTCCCGTCCGAAGTACTACTGCCTGGAAATGTTCCCGTACCCGTCGGGGCGGCTGCACATGGGACACGTGCGCAACTACTCCATCGGCGACGTGGTGGCCCGCTTCAAGCGCATGCGGGGCTACAACGTGCTGCACCCGATGGGATGGGACGCGTTCGGCCTGCCCGCCGAAAACGCGGCCATTCAGCACAACATCCACCCGAGCAAGTGGACGTGGGAAAACATTGATTTCATGCGGCGGCAGCTGAAGCGTCTGGGCATCAGCTACGACTGGCGGCGCGAGTTCGCCTCGTGCCATCCGGACTACTACAAATGGACGCAGTGGCTGTTTCTGCGCTTTTACGAGCGGGGGCTGGCGTACCGCAAGCGGGCGTCGGTCAACTGGTGCCCCAACTGCGCCACGGTGCTGGCCAACGAGCAGGTGGTCCAGGGCCGGTGCGAGCGGTGCGACACCGAGGTGACCACCCGGGAGCTGGAGCAGTGGTTCTTCCGCATCACGGACTACGCCGACCGGCTGCTGGAGGATCTGGACCGGCTGGAGGGCTGGCCGGAGAAAGTCAAGACGATGCAGCGCAACTGGATCGGCAAAAGCTACGGCGTCGAGATCCACTTCCCGCTGCAAGGCCGCGACGGCCATCTGGCGGTGTTCACCACCCGGCCCGACACCATCTTCGGCGCGACGTACATGGTGGTCGCGCCCGAGCATCCGCTGGTGGACACCCTCATCGAGGACGCGCCCGGCAAGGACGAGATTCGCCGCTTTATCGAGGATGTGAAAAAGCAGGACGAGATCGCCCGCACCAGCGAGGAAGGCGACAAGGTGGGCGTGTTTACCGGCTCGTACTGCATCAACCCCTTCACCGGGGAGCCGATTCCGATCTGGATCGGCAACTACGTGCTCATGGGCTACGGCACCGGCGCGATTATGGCCGTGCCCGCCCACGACCAGCGCGACCTGGACTTTGCCCGCGCGTACGATTTGCCGGTGCGGGTCGTCATCGCGCCGCCCGAAGGCGAGGCGCCCGACGCCGCGACGATGACGGAGGCCTACGCCGAGCCCGGCGTCATGGTCAACTCGGGACCCTTCAGCGGCCTGCCCAGCCAGGAGGGCTGGCAGCGCATCGCGGAAGAGATCGAGCGGCGGGGCATGGGCCGGCGCCGGGTGCAGTACCGGCTGCGCGACTGGCTCATCTCCCGCCAGCGGTACTGGGGCTGCCCGATCCCCGTGGTGTACTGCGGCCACTGCGGCATCGTCCCGGTGCCCGACGATGAGCTGCCGGTGCTGCTGCCCGAGGACGTGGCCTTCAAGCCCACGGGCCGCTCGCCGCTGCTGGACCACGCCGAGTTCGTCCAGACCACGTGCCCCAAGTGCGGCGGGCCGGCCAAGCGGGAGACCGACACCATGGACACGTTCGTGGACTCGTCGTGGTACTTCCTGCGCTTCGCGGATCCGCACGCGGCCGACGGACCCTTCGGCAAGGAGAAGGCCGACTACTGGATGCCCGTGGACCAGTACATCGGCGGCGTGGAACACGCGATTTTGCACTTGATGTACGCGCGGTTTTTCCAGAAGGTGCTGGCCGACATGGGCCTGAGCACCGCGCAGGAGCCGTTTACGAACTTGCTGACCCAGGGCATGGTGCTGAAAGACGGCGCCAAGATGTCCAAGTCCAAAGGCAATACCGTGGATGCCGACGAGATCGTGGCCAAGTACGGGGCGGACACGGCGCGCCTGTTCACCTTGTTCACGGCGCCGCCCGAGCGCGATCTGGAGTGGTCCGACGCGGGCGTCGAGGGCGCGTCCCGGTTCCTGAACCGGGTGTGGCGACTGGTGACCGAGCTGGCGGCCTTCCTGCCGGGCGCGGCGGCCGGCGCGCAAAACGGCGCCGCGGCGGGCAACGGCGCGGCGCTGACCGAGGCGGACCGGCAGATGCGGCGCGTCATCCACCGCACCGTGCAGCGGGTCACCAAGGACGTAGAGGAGCGGTTCCACTTCAATACGGCCATCAGCGCCATTATGGAGCTGGTCAACGCGTTTTATCAGTACAAGGAGCGCGGCGACGCGATGAACCGGGCCGTGGTGGCCGAGGGCCTGCAGAAGCTGGTGCTGCTGCTGGCGCCCTTCGCGCCCCATTTGGCCGAGGAGCTGTGGCACCGGATGGGCCACGAGGAAAGCGTGCACCTGCAGCCGTGGCCGGACTTCGATCCGGACGTGGTGCGTACCGAGGAGATCGAGATCGCGGTGCAGATCAACGGCCGGGTGCGCGACCGCCTCGTCATCGACGCGGACGCCTCGCAGGAGGAAATGAAGGCGGCGGCTCTGGAGCTGGAACGGGTGCGGGCCGCGGTGGAAGGCCGGGAGATCGTGCGCATCGTGGCCGTGCCCGGGCGGCTGGTCAACATCGTGGTCAAGTAAAGGCCGGCGCCCGCGGCAAATTACCGCGAAAAGGATGAAGGCGAAACTCGCTCGGGCCGAGAACCCACCTCCCCACCGGGCGCCGGGCGCCCGGCATCGTTTTTTCGGGAGGGGATGCTGGTGTTCGCATGGTCGAGAGGGGAGATGTGGCTGGCCGTCATCTTGAGCGGCCTCATCCTGGCGGGCGGGGCGGGCCACTTGTGGCTGGCGCATCAGCGCCTTGAGGGCGCATCGGTGGTGGTCGAGGCCGCGGCCGCGCCGGCCCCGGTTCCGTCCGCGGCCTTGCCGGCTGAAGGGGCGGACCACGGTGCGACGGGCCCGGACGGCCTGGACGCGTTCCCGAGCGGCCCGCCGGCGGCCGAAGGCGGAGGCGCGGACTGCCTCCCCGGGGCTGCCGGCGCTCCCGCCAAGGCCGGCTCCGCCCCGGCAGCGCCGGCCGCGGCCGTGCCCGCGGCCGACACGCGGATCAACATCAACACGGCTCAGCCTGCCGAGCTGCAGCGGCTGCCCGGCATCGGACCGGCCCTCGCGGCCCGCATCGTGGAGTACCGGGAGGCCTGGGGACCGTTTTCGTCCGTCGAGGACATTATGGAAGTGCCGGGCATCGGCCCCCGGAAGTTCGAGGACATCAAGGACCTGATCAAGGTCGACTGACGGCGTATGCGTCGGGGAACCATTGTCGCGGGGGCCGCGTGTTTCGCCGCCGGCATCGCCTGCCAGACGGCGCTTTCCTTGACGGCCGCCCGGTGGTTGTGGCTCATCGCGGCGGGACTGGTTGCGGCCATGGGCGCGGCCGTACGGGGCCGGGTGTCGTCCGCCGCCGTCACGCTGCTGTTGGTCGCGTGGGGCGGGTGGTGGTGCGCCCTGGCGGAGCTGCGGCTCGACGACGGGCTCGACGAGTTTATCGAAGCCGGTCCCGTGACGGTGCGCGGCGTCGTCGTCAGCCACCCCGAAAGGGACGGGGACCGGGTCCACGCCGTGGTGCGCCTGCGGCAGGTCCAGCGCGGGCCGGCGGCTGCAGCGAGCCGCGCCTTGCTGCGGCTGACGGGTGAGGGCGGGCCGCCGCTGGCCTACGGCGACGAGGGGGAGCTGCGGGCCGAGCTGCGCCGCCCCCGGCCGGGCACCAACCCCGGTGCTTTCGACTACAAGGCGTACCTGAACCGCCAGGGCGTCACCGTGACGGCCTACGTGGCCCACGCGCGGCATCTGGCCGTCACGGGCCGGCGCCTGCTCAACCCCCTGATGCACGCGGGCGGCGCGCTGCGGGACCGGGTCCGGGAAGGACTGGCGGCGTCGCTGCCGCCCGAGGCCGCGGCCGTCGCGGCCTCGGTGGTCCTGGGCGATCGGCGGCCGCTGCCCGCCGAACTGGAAGAGGCGTTCCGCCGGGCCGGCGTGAGCCACCTGCTGGCCGTGTCGGGCCTGCACGTGGGCTTTCTCGCGGGGTTCGCCCTGGCGCTCCTGGGAGCGCTGAGGGTGCCGCCGGCCTGGCGCGTCGCGGCGACGGCCTGGCTGGTCTGGCTGTACGTGTTCGCCACCGGCGCCCGTCCGCCCGCGGTGCGGGCCGGCGTCATGGCCTCCGCCGCCCTGGTCGCGGGCGCGGCGGGCCGGGGCCGGGACGCGCCGGGCGCGCTGGCGGCCGCGGCGTGGGTGCTGCTTTGGCACAACCCGCTGCTGCTGTCCGACGTGTCGTTTCAGCTGTCCTTCGCTGCCGCCGCGGCCATCGTGGCGTGGCATGGCGCGCTGGCGCGCCGGCTCCGGCGCCTGCCGGGCCCCCTGGCCGCGGGCGCGGCCGTGGCCGCCGCCGCGCAGCTGGGGGTCACGCCGCTGCTGGCCCGCACGTTCCACCGGCTCAGCGTGGTGGGCTGGGCCGGCAGCGTGGCCGGCTCGCCCTTGGCGTCGCTGCTGGTGCCGGCGGGCCTGGCCGCGGGCCTGGTCTACCACGTGTCGCCGGAGGCGGGGCGTCTGCTGGGCCGCGTCGCCGGGCATGCCGCTTCGTGGCTGGCGGCCCTGGCCCGCGGGCTGGGCGGGCTGCCCTGGTCGTCGGTGGACGCGGCGCCGCCGTCTCCGGCGGTCATGGCCGGCTGGTGGCTGCTGTGGTGGAGCGCGCTGACCGGCTCCGCCCCCCGGCGCCGCCGGCGGCAGGCGGCCGCGCTGGCCGCGGCGCTCCTGGCTTTCGGCCTGTGGACGCCCCTGCTGGACGCCTGGGCGGCCCCGCGGCTGACCCTGGTCTTCCTGGACGTGGGGCAGGGCGACGCGGTGTTCATTCGCACGCCCGAGGGCGTGACGGCGCTGGTGGACGGCGGCGGCAGCCCGTACCCGTCCGGCGAGCCGGACCGGGATCCGGGCGAGAACGTCATCGTGCCGTACTTGCGGTACGCGGGGGTGGGCGTCGTGGACGTGGTCGTCAATACCCATCCCCACGAAGACCACCTGCAGGGGCTGCTGGCCGTGCTGGCCCGGCGGCGGCCGCCGCTGGTGGTGGACGGCGGCGGGAGCGGGCCGGGGCCTTCGTGGGCTGAGTACCAGCGCCTCGTCGGCGAGCTGGCGCCCGTGCGCTGGATCGCCCGGGCGGGGGACGTCATCCGCCTCGGGCGGGACGTGCGGCTGGAGGTGCTGCACCCCGGCGCGCCCATGAGCGGCACCCGGTCGGACCTGAACAACAATTCCCTCGTTCTGCGGCTGGTGTACGGGGAGACCGCGGCGCTGCTGACGGGCGACGTGGAGGCGGAGGCCCAGCTGGCGCTGCTGCGGCAAGGCGCGGACGTGCGGGCCGACGTGGTCAAAGTGCCCCACCACGGCAGCCGCTGGGCGCTGGTGTCGGCCTTCTACGAGGCGGTGGGGGCGCGCGTGGCCGTTATTACCGTGGGCCGCAACAACTACGGCCACCCTTCGGAAGAGGTCATCGCGGCCCTGGAAGGCATGGGCGTCCGGGTGTACCGCACCGACGCCAACGGCGCCGTCATCTTCTCCAGCGACGGCCGCCGCTGGTCGGTGCGCACCATGCAGCGGCGGCGAGCGCGGGCAGGATCAGGCCGCCGCGGCGGGGAAATGGACGCCGGAAGAAGGTGACCGCGTGTCCGGTACGATGGCCGATCTGAAGCGAATGCTGGCCGCGGGCCCGCCCGCGGGGCTGCACCTGCTGCTGGGCGATGACGAGCTCGCGCGCGACGAGGCGTGCCGCCTCATCGAAAAAGCCGTGCTGGAAGCCGAGGGCGGCGGCGACCGGATGGTCGTCTACGGCGACGAAGCCGAACCCGACGAAATCGCCGTGGCGGCGGGGACCGGCTCTCTGTTCGGCTTCCGCCGCCTGGTCATGGTGCGGCGGTTCGACGCCATGCCCGCGGCCGCGCAGGAACGGCTGCTGCCCGTGCTCACCGACTTGCCCGCGGGCGTCACCGTGGTGCTGCTGGCCAAGTCTTTGGACAAACGGATGAAGGCGGCCAAGGCGCTGCTGGCCGCGGCGCGCGTCTGGGAGTTTTCGCTGCCCCAGCCCGCGCAGCTGCCCGCCTGGGTCGCGCAGCGGGCCGCGGAGCTGGGCGTGCGGCTGCAGGGCGATGCTGCCCGGACGCTCATCGACATGGTAGGAACCAGCCCGCTGGCGCTGCAGACGGAGCTGGAGAAGCTGGCCTTGTACGCCGCCGGCCGGCCCGTCACGGCGGAGGCGGTGCGGGACGCGGCCAGCGTGGCCATACCGCACGCGGCGGAACTGGCCGTGTTTCAAATGGCCGAGGCAGTCGCTGAAGGCCGCACCAAGGAAGCGCTGTCGATCTTGCGCGACTTGCTGGCGGTAGGGGAGTACCCGCTGGTCATCTTGTCTCTCATCGGCCGTCAGTACCGCCTCATCTTGACCGCGTGCGGCCTGCCCGCGGGCGCGTCGCCGGCGGCGCTGGCTCGCGCGCTGGGCATTCCCCAGGCGCCGGCCCGGCGCGTGGCCGCCCAGGCGCGCGCCCTCGGCGCCGAGGGCGCGGCCTTGGGCCTCCGGCGGGTGCTGGAAGCGGACATGGCAATAAAAAAGGGCCTGGAACCTCGTCTCGTCCTCGAAACGTTGGTTGTGGCCCTCTCCGCGATGAACAAACATGCAATGGGGAAATATTAATCGGCGGCGCCGGCCGGCGCGTTGAGCCGAGCGGCCAGCCTCGCTTTGCGGCGGGAGGCTTCGTTGCGGTGGATGACCCCTTTGGCCGCAGCTCGGTCGATCTGGCTCACGGCTTTGCGGAACGCCTCGTTGGCCGCGCCCTGGTCGCCGCCGGCCAAGGCTTCCTGGAAACGGCGGATGGCCGTCTTCATCCGGGATTTCACCATCCGGTTCCGCAGCGTGCGCCGGGCGGTGACGCGCACCCGCTTCGCGGCGGATCGAGTATTGGGCACCTGGCAGACCTCCCTCCTGTTTCAAGTAGCCTCAAGTATATTACCACAACATCCGCCGGAAGGGTATAGGCGAGTTCGCGCGGTGGCAGAATCCCATGGCGGGGGGTGGGGCCGTGGCAGAGACGTCCCTTCACGACCAGTGGGTGCGGAAGTACGGGACCCGGACGGACCTGGCCCTGGAGGCGCGGGAAGTCGTCGTCCGGCACGAGGGCCCGCCGGAAATTCCCGGCGTCGCGGTGGACACGGAGGAAACGCCCGTCGGGCTCGTCTCGCGGGTGACCATCGCCACCGAAGAGGGCAGCCGCGCCATGGGGAAAATGCCGGGCCGCTACACGACCATCGAGGCCGCCGCGCTGCGGCGGCGGGACCACGCCGGGCTGGAGGAGACGGCGGCCCTCATCGGCAGGGAGATCCGCGCCTATCTCCAGGCGCTGGGCGTCCCGCCGGACGGCCAGACCATCGTCATCGGCCTGGGCAACTGGAACGCGACGCCCGACGCTTTGGGACCGCGCACCGTGCATCACTTGGCGGTGACGCGTCACTTCTATTTCTCCGCGCCGCCCGACGGCCGGCGGGGGATGCGGCCGG
This sequence comes from Bacillota bacterium, assembly GCA_003387805.1. Lineage (GTDB taxonomy): Bacteria > Bacillota > Limnochordia > Limnochordales > ZCTH02-B6 > CALJUZ01. Next base: position 17,221 of record QGSR01000008.1, read on the forward strand.
TGGCCGGGCTGGCCCCGGGCGTGCTGGGCATTACGGGCCTGGAGACGGCCGAAATCGTCCTGGGCCTGGTGCGGCAAGTGCAGCCCGCGGCCGTCGTCTGCGTGGACGCGCTGGCGGCCCGCAGCACCGAGCGGCTGCTGACGACGATCCAAATCTCCGACGCCGGCATTCAGCCGGGCTCGGGCGTGGGCAACAAGCGCTTCGGCATCAACCGCCAAACGCTGGGGGTGCCCGTGCTGGCCGTGGGCGTGCCGACGGTGGTCCACGCGACGACGGTGGTGGGCGACGGTCTGGAACGGCTGGCGGCCGGCGGCGGGATGCCGCGGCCCGGACCGTAC
>QGSR01000009.1 GCA_003387805.1 Bacillota bacterium
TGGCCTGCGCATGGGGCAAAAGGGGGGCCAACTCCCCGGCAAAACCCCCCGCTGCGCCGCCGACGCCCAGCAGGCCCCGCCACGGCGGCAGCCGCCGGACGGCGGCCCGCACCCACGGGCCCAGCTCCCGGGGCGCCGGCGGGCGCAGGCGGCCGCCGGCCCGGATGAAAGCGGGAGGCGTCAGCACGATGCGATGCGCGAGGCGGCCCACGGCGGCGTAGTCCAGATCGTTGGTCAGGCGGGACCAGGGGCGGTCCAGATCCCGCAGCGGCAGCGACACCGCCAGCCTCCGTCCGGCGGCCGCGGCCAGGCGGGCCCCGCGCCGGACGGCCCGCAAGAACTGCGCACCGTCGCCCCACCTCGGCGTCCCCAAATCCAGGTGGAGCACGTCCGCGTCGGCAGCGGCCGCCGCCTCCAGCCGCTGCTCCAGGAGCCGCCGGCCTGCCCGCGTGTGCAGCAGCGCCTGCAGGGACGCGGGGCCTTCCCGCTGGCAATGCCCGGGGACGCCCGCCCGCCGGTTGTGCAGCACAATCCACCTGGCCGTGTCCGGCGCGCCGGACGGTGCCGGGGCCTGGTCGTCCCCGACGGGCCACGGCCGCGCGACGGCGGCCAGCACCTTCCTTTGCCGCTCCACAGCGCGAGCCGCCGCCCGGCCCGCGTCCGCAGCGGGTTCCGCCACCAGTTCGAGGCCGCGGTGAAGGTCCAAATCTTGATCGAAGAGCGCGTCCACGGTGCGCCGCCCGGCCACGCCGTCGGGGCCGAGGCCGCAGGCGCGCTGAAAATCGCGCACGGCCCCCATGGTCAGGTAGCCGTACACACCGTCCACCGGACCCGGATCGAAACCAAGTGACCGCAGCCGTTCCTGCAGCCTCCGCACGGCTTCGCCTTTGCTTCCCGGCCGCAGCACGGATCCGCGGCGCCATTCCCGGATGGCTCGCCCACGCAACGGCCCCACCCCGCCGCGCCCTTCGCGCCGTGTCCCCGTCAACGGATTCGTATGCGGAACGACCCGGCAAAACGCCCGGGCGGCGCGGATTCGTCAGCGGGACGCTGCGGCGAAACAGCCGCTCCGTACCGCGTCAAAAGCGAACGCCCAGTGCCTCGCACACCGCCTGAATGCGGTTGCACAGGCTGGCCCGGGCGGAGCCGGCGAACAGCAGGCCCACCGCCCGCCGCCGCTCGTCCACAACCAGCGAGCCGCTGTCGCCCGGCTCCGCCAGCGGCGACGTGACGACCTGGTCGGCAAAGCGGGCGATGACGCCGCCGCCCAGACCGACGTTCATCGTCGCGCCCAAAGCCAGCACGCGGCCCCACGTCACGCCGCTGGTGCGCCCGCTCTTGCCTACGCGCATGCCGACCTCCGCCTCGGCCACGCCCCGGACCCGCCCCAGGCCGACGATGCGATCCGTGATCATATCGTCCTGCACCGGCTTGACGAGGGCCGCGTCCACCACGTTGTCCTCCTCGGCCCGGCGAAACAGCCGCAGCTCGTAGCGGGGCCAGGCCAGCCGCAGGAGGCGGTTGAGGACGGCCTCCGCGGCGCGCGCGGTGCCGCACTGCGGCAGCGTCACCGCCGGGCGCATGGGCACGAACCGGGCCAAGTGCCCGATGACGTCGCGCTCGGGCGTGCCGTCGTCGAAAGGGCCGGGCTGCAGCACCGGATCCCCCGGGCGGGCCCGCCCGTCCCGGCCGTCGGTCTGATTGGCCAGCACGTGGTTGTTGGACAGGATGTAGGGCTCGCCCGTGGCCGCATCTCGTACGACAGCGCCGAACGTGCCCGCGGTCACGTGCACGTGCCCGATGCTGACGCCCGGCGGCGCGGGCCGCAGCCGCGCCGTGCGGTCCACGCCGGGCTCGCGGCTTTGGCGCTCGCCGGACTCGTGGCCGACGGCCCCCAGCAGCACCACGTCCCCCACTTCCAGCACGTCCGTTTCGACGCCGGCCAGCCGCGCCGGGACGCAGTCTGTGCTCTTGAGCTCCGACGGAGGCAGCTTTTTCCGGACGAACACCACCAGGCCCTCCCGCCCGGTGTCCCGCCCCCGCACCTGCTTGCGTCCCCAGCCGCAGCCGATGACATTGGCCAGCGGCAGCACCCGCTCTTGGTGCCGCCGCACCCATTGAGCCCGTTCCGAAAGCATGGGCGCCCCCCTTTGCACACGTCCCCAAAGGTGACGTATGCAGAGGGCGCCGCGCCGGTGCAGGCCGCCTCATAGACAGACCCTTCGATGTTTCCTTATAATGAGGTGAGAGACCGATTAATCCGGAGAATGCGTCTCACAGGAGATGGAACCGTTGCATGCGGAACGAAGACGCCGCTGGCTGACTTTGTCCGATGTGGCCGACATGCTGGGCGTGCACGAAGGCACCGTCCGTCGGTGGGCCGACACGGGCAAGCTCCCGTCGTATCGTACGCCGGGCGGCCATCGCCGTTTTCTGAGCGAGGACGTCATCCAGTTCCTGGCGCAGCGCCGCGGGGCGAGCGGCCGGGACTTGCAGGTTTTGGAAAGCCGGGTGCTGCGCAAAGCCCATGAGGAAGTGGCCACCCACGTCCACGGGCAGCCGTGGTACGCGTTTTACGACGAGCGGCGCTCGTCGCGGCGGCGGGAGACGGGCCAGCGGCTTCTGGCCATGCTCTTGCACTACACGTCCCGCAGCGACGACGGCGACGTCTATCTGCAGGAAGCCAAAGCCTTGATGCGCGAGTACGGCCGGGAAGCCTACACGCTGGGCATGAGCCTGCACGACACGGCCCAGGCGTACCTGTTCTTCCGGCGCTCCCTCATCGACGTGGTGGCCCGCGGCGTCCAGGTGGCCGATCCGGACAGCGCCCGGCTGCTCGAGCGGCTGCACAACTTCTGGGACGACTTGCTCCTGGCCATGATCGATGGCTACACCGAAGCCTCCGCTTGAGCCGGAGCCTGGTCCCGGCACGCCCGGGCGCCCGCCTGCACGAACACGGCGAGAGACACGAAAAAAGCCCGGAGCTTTGCTCCGGGCCATGCCACGGCTCCGGCGGCGTCCGCCGGGTCCTGTTCGCAGCGTTCACGGAACGGGCATCCGACCCGTCCGCCGATCAGAAATTGGCCACCCCAATTTGCTTGTCGTCGACGCTCACTTCCACCGTCGACGTCAAGACGTCGGCGTACGAGTATGACATGCGATTGACGGTGCCGCGCTTGTCCACCCGGATGACGAACACCCGCGGGTACGTCTTCTCCAAGATGCCCTCTTCCTCGATGTACCGGCGACGACCGCGGTTGGCCCGCAGCCGCACGCGGCGACCTACGTAGTTCTCCAGGTCGCGCTTGATCTCTTCCAGGGTCTTGGGGTTCGCAGCCACCTGCATCACCTCGCTTGCACTCTTGTCACATCAAGCATTTTAACACGATTACCGGTCTCTGTCAAGTAAAAGAATTGATTATAGCAAAGGCCTCGAAACGTTGTCAAGCGCCGTTTTCGGGGAAATTTCGGCCGGAATGTGAAAAAACCCGGCCGCAGGCCGGGCGTGTTGACAGTATTGCCGCATCGCTGGCTTTTTATGCAGAAAACCGGCTGGGCTGGTTTTTCCGCATCACTTCGTGTACTTGTCCGCCACCGTCATAGCGCCGTACGAGTCGGGCTTGATGCGCGCGTCGAAGCCCGAGCCCACCACCATGCCCACCACTTCCCGGATCAGGTCCCGGGTCCGGCCGTTTTCGCCCACGTCCAGGTGAATCTCGACGTTCAGGTCCGCATAGCCGTTTTCGGCCAGCTTGTCGGCGATGCGGCCGGCGATCTCCAGGCTGCGGGCCGTCTCGTAAAAGATGCGCTGGCGGAGAGAGCGCTGGGTGCGTTCTCGCTCCCGCGTGTAATAATAGCGGGCGCCCTTCCCCTCCCGGTGCACCACGACGGCGGTGACGAAGCACGTTTCCTCGCCCAGCTGCGAGTCGGTGCCGATGATGACCCGGTGGCGGGCGTCAGGAACCGCCCCGATGTACGCCACCATGTCCTCGAACACCTCGTCGAAGGAGAGGCGCCCTCTGGACGGGCTGATGAAGTCCATGAATGCCTCCACCTTTCGGAGACATTATACCATTCGAACAAATGTGCCTCAACAGCCGGAGGATGCGTCCGGACGCGGACGGGCGAGAAAGCGCGCGCACGAGCGAATTTGGCGGGCGGCGTCATGGGCGGGCGGCCCTTGGCCGGCCCGCGGCCCGGGCGGCAAAATGGCCCCCGGCCGGGTCTTATCCGGACCGCGCGGCCAGCGCGTTGGCCAGCCGCACGAACTCGGCCGGCGACAGCGTCTCGCCCCGCCGGGCGCCGTCGATGCCGGCCGCGGCCAGCGCGTCCTCCACGGCCCTGTCCGGCCACGGCGCCCCGGTTTCGCCGGGCCCCTCCCCGCGGCCCCGGCGCCGCGGCGAAGGGGCCGCCTCCGACGCCGGTCCGCCGGACGCCTTGGCCGCGGCCCGCAGCGCGTTGCGCAGCGTCTTGCGGCGCTGGCCGAACGCGGCCCGCACCACGGCGAACAGCACCGCCTCGTCCAGCACGTCCCCGGGCAGAGGCCGCAGCTTCAGGCGCACCACGGCCGACTCCACGGCGGGCTTGGGGAAAAACACGTGGGGCGACACGACGCCCACCGTTTCCACGTCGGCCCGCAGCTGCACCGCCACCGACAAGGCGCCGTAGTCTTTCGTGCCCGGCCGGGCCGTCAGGCGCTGCGCGACTTCCCGCTGGACCATGACCACCATGCTGTCCAGCGGCGGCCCTTCCTCCAGAAACCGCATGAGCAGCGGCGTGGTGATGTAGTAGGGCAAATTGGCGATGACTTTGCCCGTGCCGCCCGGTCCCGGGGGATGCTCCGCGAGCAAGGCGTGAAAGTCCACCTCCAGCGCGTCGGCGTGGACCAGGCGCACGTTGTCCCGCGCCCGCAGCAGCCGCTCCAGCCAGCGCACCAAGCCCGCGTCCACTTCCACGGCGATGACGGTGCGGACCGCGTCGGCCAGAGCCCACGTCAGCACGCCCAGCCCGGGGCCGATCTCGATGACGGTGTCTTCAGGAGTGAGCCGCGCCGCGTCGATGATGCGCCGCAGCACGTTGCGGTCCACGAGAAAGTTTTGGCCCAGGCCTTTGCGCGGCGCCAGGCCGCAGCGCTCCAGCACGGCCGCCACGCCCGACGGCGTGGCCAGGCGCTCCGGGTCCAAAACGTCATGTTCATCGGCAGGGTCAAAGTGTTGTGTCATAATCTCCCGGACGTTGGCTGGCTTCGCGCCCGTTCCCTTCATTCGGACGCCAAAATGTACACCTTCACCCGCTGGCGCCCGAAATGCATGGCTTCGCGGTACGTGTCGAAGGCCAGGTCGATAATGTTCCCTTTGATCGCGCCGCCCACGTCGCCCGCGACGGCGATGCCGTAGCCGGGAATGTAGACGCGCGTGCCCAGCGGAATGACCGACGGATCCACCGCGATGACGCCGTGCCCCGCCTTGAGCCCGGTGGCCGTGTAGCCGTCGGCCCACACGCCGGTGCTTTCCGGCCCGGGGTAGTACGCGGTGGCCTCCATGTCCAGCACGTCGGTGTACCGGATGAGCCCGGCGGGCGTCTGCATTTCCCGCACGACGATGCGGGTGCCGATGCCGATAATCTCCGCCCGGGGCTCCTCCACGGTCTCCCGGTCCACCACCAGCTGGTGCACCAGCCGGCCGTCCTCGTACGTGGCCAGGACGGTGCGCCGCTCCAGGCCCTCCCGGCCTTCCCGCAAAATGCCGGTGCGGCCCCGCTCCCACTGGGGCTCGGCCCAGCGCCACGTCTCGTACGGAATGGGCGCCTCGGACACGTACTCCTCTTGGCGCACCCGCACGACACGGATGACCGTGTCGTCGGCGACGGGCGCGTCCAGCGGCGGCGTCACCCGGTCCAGGGGCCCCAGCTCCACGCCCGCGTCGGCGAGAAACTCGCCCACCGTCCGGGCCGGCGCCCGGTGCACTATCTGGCGCCCGTCCACGGCGATGACCACGCCCACGCCCCGCTGGATGGCCACCGTCATGCCCGGCCGCACCGCGGCCTCGGGCGGCGGCGTGATGCGGTCGCCGCCGTTGACCGGCACGTTGAGCTGCTGCAGCGCGTCGGCCACCGTGCCGCGGAACGTCTCCGCGTGCACCACCTGCTGGCCGTCCACCACGGTCAGGGCCGTGATGACCCACGACGGCGACGCCATGACCAGCGCCCCGATGACCGCCAGAAACAGCACCGCCCGCACCCGCTCATCAAAGATCAGCCGCATCGCCAGCCTCCTCGATGAAGCGGCCCAGCCTGGCCCGGATCTCCTCCTCGCTCAGCTCATCGAGCCGGTCCACCAGATCGATCATTTCCGCGAGCTCGTCCTCGGACAGCACGCCTTTGCGGTGCAGCCCCTCGAACACGCTCAAAAACTTCAGCTTCAGGCGCTCCATATGCTCGAACACGGGTTTACACCGTCACTTCGTCCACGAACTTGGTGTACTCCTTGTAGAAGCGCAGCCGCACGCTGCCCGTCTCGCCTTTGCGCTGCTTGGCGAAGATGACTTCCACCACGCCCTCGGTGCCCTCCTCCCGGGCCCGCTCGGGATAGTAGTAATCGTCGCGGTAGAGGAAGATGACGACGTCGGCGAACTCCTCGATGTTGCCGCTGTCGCGCAGGTCCGACATGACGGGGCGCTTGTTGTCGCGGCTCTCCACCGAGCGGTTCAGCTGCGACAGCAAAATGATGGGCAAATCCAGCTCGCCCGCCAGATCCCGCAGCTCCCGCACGATGTCGCCCACCACCAGCGCCCAGTTTTTCGACGTGTTGGCCGGCGGTTTGATGAGCTGCAGGTAGTCGATGACGATGAGGCCCAGATTGGGCTCCTCCGCCTTGACCTTGCGGGCCTGGGCCCGGATTTCCGACACCGTCATGCCCCGCCGGTCCACGATCTTGATGGGCAGCTGGTACAGCTCGTTGAAAATCGACTCGGTGCGGGCGAACTTCTCGTCGTCCATCCTGGTCTGGTAGTCGCGGGCCGTCACTTCCGCCGCGCCGTTTTCCTGCTTGTAGCGGAACAGCTCGCTGATGACCAGGCGGTCGCCGATCTGCACGTCGTCCATCTCCAGGCTGAAGATGAGCACCGGCGTGCGCTCCCTGGACTTGGCCACGTTGACGGCCCAGTTGAGGACCAGCGACGTCTTGCCCATGGACGGCCGGGCCGCCAAAATGATGAGGTCGCCCTTCTTGAAGCCCGTCGTCATCATGTCGATGGAAGGATATTTCACCAACAGTCCCGACGGCCGGCGGCCCTCCCGGCGCTCCAGGAGCTCCAGATAGCATTTGCGCAGCACGTCCACCAAGTCTTTGATGTCGTCGCGCGTGTCGGCCTTGGCCGTCGCGGCGAAAATGAGCTCCTGGGCCCGGGCCTGGATGCGCTCGATGGGCTCGGTGTGCTCCAGCAGCACCATCTGCTGGATTTCCTCCACCGCCTGCATAATGCGGCGCCGGGCCAGCCGTTCGTTCAGCGAATCGACGCTGGGCCCCAGCTCCAGCTCGCTGACGAAAGACTCGGTGACGGCCATCAGCGCGTTGTTCCAGTCCACGCCTTCCACGCCGCGCAGCCGGTTGTACACTTGCGTGTACGAAATGCGGCCGCCCTGGTTGTACAAGTCCACCACGGCCTCGAACATTTGCCGGTAGACGGGATCAAAGAAGTGGTCCGGCGACAGCCGGTGCATCACCGTGTCCACGGTGTGGGGGTGCTTGATCAAAATGCCGATGACGCGGCGTTCCGCGTCGACGTCGGCCAGCCCGGGGTGCCGACGCGCGTCAGCCGTCGTATTCATCGGCGTACATCTCCTTCCAGCGGCGCACCGCGTCCGGGTCCACCGAGTCGTACGCGGCCGCGTTGGGCGCGCCCTCGCTGCGCTGCGGCAGCGCCGACGCGCGCGACTGGCGGCTGCGCTGCAGGTCGGCCACCGTGCGCACGCCGTCGTTGTACCAGTTGCGCAGCACCGCCTCCAGGTAGTTCATGCGCGGCGTCTTGGCGTTTTGCACCGTCTCCTCGATGGCCAGCGCGATGACGTCGGGCGACATGCCCATCTCCTCCAGCCAAAAGCGCAGCTTCTCGAACTGGGACGGGCCCAGCAGGCCGATGCGCTGGTGATAAAAAGCCACCACCGCCTCCAGGCCCGAGTCCGGGGCCGGAGGGGCCGTGCCGCCGTCGGCCGCGCCCCCGGCGACAGGCGGCGCGGCCCCGCCGGCCTCGGCCGTCTCCTCCGAGACCGTCGCTTCGGCCGCCGCGGCCGTCTGCGCCGCCGCGGTCAGCGCCGCTCCCGCGGGCGCCTCCGCGCCGGCCGGCGGGGCCGCGTCCGGCGGCGGCATGCACAGCGCCACGGCTTGTCCGCGCCGGACCAGAAGCCCGGCCCGCTCCAAATCGTCCAGAATGTGCTCCAGGCCCGCCGCGTCCACGCCCAGCCGCCGGGCCGTTTCGGCCACGGCGTCGCCGCGGAAGCCGGGCCGGCTCGCGAGCTCGTACAAGTTCAGCCAAGCCAGCACGGCCGGTCCGCCCACGACCGGCTGGTACACGGTGAACAGCTCCCGGGGCACGGCCAGCGGCCACTCCCGCCCTCCTTCCGCCGTCACCGTCCATTGGACGGGCGCAGCAGCGCCTTCCGTGGTCATATCGCAGATCCTACCTCCCGGAAACGTGGTCACCCGCGGCCGCCTCGCGCCGGCGGCGCCGCTCGTGCCGCTCCAAGCCCAGCTGGATCAGACGGTCGATCAGTTCCGGGTACGGCAGGCCGGTGGCTTCCCACAGCTTGGGGAACATGCTGATGCGCGTGAAGCCGGGCATGGTGTTGATCTCATTCACCCAGACGGTCTCCGTCTCCTTGTGCACGAAAAAGTCCACGCGGGCCAGCCCGCTCCCGTCCACCGCCTGAAACGCGGCCACGGCCATGCGGCGCACCTGCTCCGCGGCGGCCTCGCTGATGCGGGCGGGAATAATCAGCTCGGACTCACCCGACACGTATTTGGCTTCGTAATCGTAAAAGTCGCCCGCGGGCACGATTTCGCCCGGAATGGACGCCTCGGGGCGGTCGTTGCCCAGAACGCTGACTTCCACTTCGCGGCACTCCAGCGCCGCCCGCTCCACGATGACTTTGCGGTCGTGGCGCAGCGCCTCCTGCACCGCCGCGTCCAGCCCCTCCGGCGCCGCGACGCGGCTGACGCCGACGCTGGACCCCAGATTGGCCGGCTTGACGAAACACGGATAGCCCAGCTCGTCGCTGATGCGCTCGCGCAGCCGCGCGGCGTCCTCGGCCCACTGCGCGTCGGTGAAAACGATGTAATCCAGCACCGGCAAGCCCGCGTGCCGGAAGGCCATTTTCATGAAGGCTTTGTCCATGGCCACGGCCGAGGCCGCCACGCCGGCGCCGACGTAGGGGACGCCGGCCAAGTCGAACAAGCCCTGGATGGTTCCGTCCTCGCCGTAGGGTCCGTGCAGCACGGGAAAGAAAATGTCCGCGGACGCCAGCGCCGCGGCCGGACCGCTTTCCGCGGGCGCGCCGGGCGCGGCCGCCCGCGCCGGCAGGCCGCCGCCCGCCACCAGGGAGCGGGGCGGGACGGCCCCGTCGGGCACGCGGCCTTCCATGAGGGTCTTGAGCGGATCGCCCCCCACCAGCCAGCGCCCGTCTTTGGCGATGCCCACGGGGATGACTTCGTACCGCTCCTTGTCGATGGCGCTGATGATGCTTTGCGCCGACATGAGCGACACTTCGTGCTCGCCGGAGCGGCCGCCGAAGACGACGGCGACGCGCAGTTTGCCCACCGTTACCACTCCTAATAAAGGCCTCAGACTGCTACACCATATTCACGCGGGCGGGCGCTGCGCCGTCGGCCGGCATCCGTCCCGCTCAGCCGCCGCCCGCGGGCACTTCGGCGAGAACGTCCGCGGCCGCCTCCAGAGCCGCCTCCGCCGAGACCCGGCGTCCCTGCACCCGCAAGGCCTCGGCCAGCGCGGCCAGCACCAGGGTCACGTTGCGGGGCCGCGCCGAATGGCCCATGGTGCCGATGCGCCACGCCCGGCCGCGGAAGTCGCCCAGGCCGCCGGCAATCTCGATGCCGTACCGGCTCAGCAAATAGCGCCGCACCGCGGCTTCGTCGACGCCTTCGGGCACGCCCACCGTCGTCAGCATGGGCGCCCGGAAGCCTTCCTGGGCCAAAAGCTCCAGGCCCATGGCCTGCAGCCCCGCCTGCAGCGCCCGGCCCACCCGCCGATGCCGCGCAAAGCGGTTCTCCCAGCCTTCTTCGTGGGCGATGCGCAGCGCTTCCCGCAGCGCGTAGATCATCGAAATCGGCGCCGTATGGTGGTACGCCCGGTCGTCGCCCCAGTACTGCTCGATCATGGACAAGTCGAGGTACCAGCTCTGCACCTTGCGGGCCCGGGCGTGCAGCACTTGCCGCGCCCGGTCGCTGACGGTGACGGGCGACAGCCCCGGCGGCGCGGACAGGCACTTCTGCGTGCCGCTGTAGGCCGCGTCCACGCCCCACCGGTCGACCTCCACCGGCACGCCGCCGAGGGACGTCACCGTGTCCAGGACGAACAAGGCGCCGTGCTCTTTCGCCAGCGCGGCGATGTCCTCCACCGGCTGCCAGACGCCGGTGGACGTCTCCAGGTGCACCAGCGCCACCAGCTTGACGGGCCCGCCCGCCTGCGCCAGCGCCTTTTTCACGTCGGCCGGGTCGATGATGCGGCCGTAGGGCGCCGACACGACCACAGGCTCCGCGCCGGTGCGCTCCACGATGTCCGCCATGCGCTGGCCGAACACGCCGTTGACGCAGACGACGGCCTTGTCGCCCGGTTCCAGGAAATTGACCAGCGTCGTCTCCATGCCCGCGCTGCCGGTGCCGGACATGGCCACGGTCAGCCGGTTTTCCGTGCGGAACGCGGCCCGCAGCAGCTCCCGCGTCTCGTCCATCACACGCAAAAACTCCGGATCCAGATGCCCGATGACGGGCGTCGCCATGGCCCGCAGCACGCGGGGATCCACGTCGCTGGGCCCCGGCCCCAAAAGCACCCGCGCGGGCGGCCGCAGGTCGCCGAAGGACTCCCTGGCCGTCATGCCTCCGCCTCCTTGCCTCGCAAAGCTTCCAGCAGCGCCTCGCGCATCACGTTCGCGGGCGCCGGCGTGCCCGTCCAGCACTCAAAGGCCTCCACGCCCTGGTACAGCAACATGCCCCAGCCCGGCAGCGTGCGGCAGCCCCGGGCCTCGGCCGCCCGGAGCAGCGGCGTTTTCAGCGGCGTGTAGACGATGTCGGCCACCAGGTGCCGCGGCGCCAGCAAATCCGGATCCAGGGGCAGCGAAGGGTCGCCCGCCATGCCGACGGATGTGGTCTGCACCACCGCGTCCGCGGCCCGCAGCTCCGCGGCCAAAGGTTCCCGGGCCAGGGACAAACCGGCCGACGACGCGCCGTGCCGCGCGACGGCCTCCGCCAGCCGCCCAGCCTTGCTTTCCGTGCGGTTGGCCACGGCCACCCGCTCGGCCCCGGCCCGCGCCAGCGCGATGGCCACGGCCCGGGCCGCGCCGCCCGCGCCGAGCACCAGCACGCGGGCGCCATGCGGGTCAAACCCCGCCACTTCCCGCAGCGAGCGCACGAAGCCGGAGCCGTCGGTGTTGTGGCCCACCAGCCGGCCGCTGTCGTTGACGATGGTATTGACCGCGCCCATGGCGGCCGCCTCGGGCGTCAGCTCGTCCAAAAACGGAATGACCGCCGTCTTGTGGGGCACGGTGACGTTGACGCCCCGGATGGACAGCGCTTTGACGCCCGCCAGCGCGGCGCTCACCGCGTCGTCCGCCACTTCAAAGGGCACGTACACCCAGTCCATGCCCAAGTGGGCGAAGGCGCGGTTGTGCATGCGCGGCGAGAGCGAATGGGCCACCGGCCGGCCGATGAGGCCCACCACGGCCGCGGCCCCCGTCAGCTCCGTCACGCCCGTCCCTCCCGCTTCCCGACCGCGCGGCGCTTACTTGTCCTCGACCAAATCCACCTTCAGCTGCGCCTGCACGCCCGGGTACAGCCGCACCGTCACCGTGTGGGCGCCCACCGTTTTCAGCGGCTCGTCCAGCTCGATGCGGCGCTTGTCCACGCGGACGCCCAGCTGCTTCTCCACGTGCTCCGCGATGTCGCCCGACGTCACCGAGCCGAACAGGCGGCCGCCCTCGCCGGCTTTCACCTTAATGACCAGCGTTCCCCGGGCCAGCTTGTCCGCGGCCTCCCGGGCTTCCGCCTCCTCCCGGGCCTGCTTGGCCGCGGCGCGCTTTTGCCGCTGCTCGTGCTGCTTCAAGTTGGCGCCCGTGGCCTCCACGGCCAGGCCCCGGGGAATCAGGAAGTTGCGCGCGTACCCTTCGGCCACGTCCACGACTTCGTCTTTGCGGCCGATGTTTTTCACGTCCTGAAGCAAAATGACTTTCAACAAAATCTCCTCCCGTCGCCCGTCACACCGCGCCCGGGGGCGCCTCCCCGCCGCCGGCGTTCCCGGCACCGCCTTCGTCGCCGCTTTCCCGGGGCAGCCGACGGAAGTTGAGCCACGTGTCCAGCGCGCCGATCCACGTCAGGACGAAGGGCGCCAGCCAGTACACGGCCACCAGCAAGATGACGGCCAGCGGCCGGCCGAGACCGCCCCGGCGCAGCCAGTGCCAGCCCACCGCCGCCCCCTGCACGGCGAACAAGGGGTTGAACACGATGAGCAAGTTGTGGCCGATGACGCCCGCGGCGCCGTCGCCGGATCCGAAAAACACCAGCAAGTGGCCGGCCAGGAAGCCCAGGGCGAAGGTCCACGGCCAGCGCCACCGGGCGAAGGGCGGAAAGGCCGGCACCGCGTCGCCCAGCCGCCGCAGGGCCAGGCCGGCAAAGGTGGTGTTGATGAACGCGCCGAAGAGCGCGCCCGCGGAAATCAAGCCGGGAAACAGGGGCCGCATCAGTGTGAAGCTCAGCTCCACATCGGCCACGGCCTGCTGCAGCGCCCGCATCGTCTCCGCGTCGGCGCCGCCCCGCTGGGCTTCCGACACGACGCCCCGCATCATCTCCAGCAAGTACTCGATGGACACGGCGAACACGTCCACGCCCTGCAGCAGCAGCGCGCCCGCCCACACGGCGAAGCCCGGCAGCACCGCAGCCGCAAAGGCCAGCCAAAAGGCCTGCCACCACGACGCGCCCTCGCGCCAGGCGCCGCCGATGACCATGCCGACGAGGCCCAAGGTCACCAGGGCGATCATCGTCGCGACGGAATACGACTGCAGCGCCTCATCGGAGACGACCGCCGGCACGTCGGCGAACATGCTGCGCTGGGCGAAGGCCACCAGCACCAGCGTCGCCACCGCCACCACGGTGCCGGGCCGGTAGCCTTCCCGGTACACCAAAACGGCCAGCGGCACGGGTGCCAGGAACAGCAGCGGCACCATGAAAAACGCCCCGGCCAGGGCCAGCAGCATCGTCGAAGCGCCGAGCGCGAAGCGGCCGCCGCCATGCCGCCCTTCCTCAGGCGGCCGCGGTTCGTGCACGGCCCTCACCCCGCCCCGTGGCGCATATATTCCAAGAGCTCGGAACAGTCACCAAACCATTGCTCCGCTTCGTGCCCCTGCTCCACCATGGCCTGCAGCCGTCGCCCGATGGCCTCGTCCAGGCCCGCGTAGGAGATGCCCAGCCGTTTGCTGAGGGCGAACGCGCTGACGACCATGGCGGCCAGTGCGTCCTCGATGGCTTGTTGGTCGTTGCGGTACATGCTGTCGTACAGAGCGGCGACGCCGGCGGCGGCATCGGCCTTGAGACGTTCGATGGCTTGCAGGTTGCGCGCTACGTCCGTCCTGGCTCCTCCGGCCGCGATCACGGCCCACCACCTCCGTCCGTACCTCCCGGACTTCGTCGCGGTCCCGAACCTATCCTGCCCTGGCCGCCGGAGACGACAAGGGTGGACCCGAAAGCCCACCCTGTGCTGAAACCGATATGGATTCCGCCCGCGTGCGCGGGCGTGCGAGCGTGCGCCTCCCGGCGCGCCCCTCAGTCCGTCGTGTAAGGCAGCAGCGCAACCTGCCGGGCCCGCTTGATGGCCACGGTCAGCTGGCGCTGGTGCCGGGCGCAGTTGCCGGTGATGCGCCGCGGCAGCATCTTGGCCCGCTCGGTCAGGAAGCGGCGCAAGCGGCCGGTTTCCTTATAATCGATGCGGTCGATTTTGTCGACGCAGAACGCGCAAACCTTTCTTCTGCGCCTCCGTTCCCGCCGCACAAGCATTCCTCCCATCCTGCAAACCGCCGGCCGCGGACGGAGGCGTCCGCGGCGGCGCGTTTAAAAGGGAACTTCGTCTTCTTCAAAGCCCGGGAAAGGGTCGGCCGCCGGGCCCGTGCCTTCGGACGGGCCGTCTTTCGGCCAATCCAGAAAGCGCACGTTGTCGGCCACCACTTCGGTAATCCAGCGGGTGCCGCCGTCCTGGGCCTGGTACGAGCGGGTCTGCAGGCGGCCTTCCACGGCCACCAGCCGCCCTTTGCCCAGGTTGTGCGCGCACACCTCCGCGAGCTTGCGCCACGTGACGACGGTGAAAAAGTCCGTCTCGCGCTCGCCCTGCTGGTTCATGAACGGCCGATCCACAGCGATGCGGAAGTTGGTCACCGGAACGCCCGTCTGGGTGTACCGCAGCTCGGGATCCGTGGCCAGGCGCCCGATTAGAATTACCCGGTTCAGCAACGTCAGACCCTCCTCCGCGCTCGCTTACGACTCCTGCTTCCCGGCCGCTTCGTCGGCATCGTCGCCGGCTTCGGCGGAAGCCTTGGCTTCCTCTTCGGCGTCGGCGCCGGCTTCGGCTTCGGCGGGAGCGTCGGTTTCGGCTGCCGCTTCCGCTTCGGCGCCCGCTTCCTCCGCCGCCTCCGTCTCCGCCGCGTCGCCCGCGCCTTCATCGCCTTCGGACGGCTCCTCGGCCGGCTTTTCCTCGGCCTTCACGGACTCCGGCGCCGCGGCCGCGGACTTCGGCACGGCCGTGGGGAATTCGTCCCGCACGACGAGGAAGCGCATGACTGCGTCGGTAATGCGCATGATGCGCTCCAGTTCCGTGGTGATGCCGGGTTGGCCTTGGAACTTGATGACGACGTAGTAGCCTTCGGTGTGGCCGTCGATCTCGTAAGCGAGCCGACGCTTGCCCCAGGGGTCGACGTGGGTGATCTGGCCGCCTTGGTCGGTGATGACGTCGGTCAGGCGGTTGATGACCGCGTCCAGCGCGTCCTGTTCCAGGTTCGGCCGGAGGACGACCATCGCCTCATACGGTCGCACGCGGCTTCACCTCCTCCCTATGGACTTTGGCCGCAAGCAGCGGCCACGGCCCCGGATCCAAAACGTCCGGAGCAGGGATACCGCCCCAGTATTATACACCGCCCTCGGCGCCGCGGCAATAGACGCCGCGCCCGCCCCCGCTTTACGGCGTCGCGCCGGTTTCTTCATCATAAACGCGGTGAACCACGGCCTTCACCTGCTTCTCAAACTTGCGCCGGGGCAGCATGACGACGCGGCCGCAGCCGAGGCACTTGATGCGGAAGTCCATGCCCGTTCGCAGCACCTCCCAGCGGTCGTCGCCGCACGGGTGCGGCTTGCGCATCTGCACGACGTCGCCCAGATAAAACTTGGCCGGCAAGGCCAACCGCCTCCTTGACGGAAAAATACTTGATCGGTGCTGGACAAAAGTATATCTTATTAGGAGTGAAACCCCGTAAGTTGCCAAGGCTGCTGGCGACCATTTTTGTTGGAGGATGGATGTGGCATGGCAAGACAGACCGGACCTAAGCACCGCATTTGCCGGCGCGTCGGCGAACCGGTATGCGGCTCGCCCAAGTGCCCGGCGCTCAAGCGTCCCTACCCGCCCGGCCAGCACGGCAAGTCGCCGCGGCGCCGGGTGTCGGAGTATGGCCGCCAGCTGCTGGAGAAGCAAAAGATTCGCGCCATTTACGGCGTCTCGGAGACGTACCTGCGCAACACCTTCAAGAAGGCGGCGCGCTCCCGGGGCCGCACGGGTGAAATCGCCCTGCAGATGCTGGAGACGCGGCTGGACAACCTGGTCTACCGCATGGGCTTCGCCCCGACGCTGCCGGGCGCCCGCCAGCTGGTGACCCACGGGCACATCCTGGTGGACGGCCGCAAGGTGAACATTCCGTCCTACCTGGTCCAGCCCGGCCAGGTCATCTCCGTGTCCGAGCGGGCCCGCAACCTGCCCATCGTGGCCGCCACGCTGGAGGCCGGGCCGCCCCACGTGCCCTACGTCGAGGTGGACGTGGAGAGCCGCTCGGGCCGGCTGCTGAACATTCCGGCGCGCGAGGAGATTCCGATCAAGGTCAATGAGACCCTCGTGGTCGAGTTCTACGCCCGCTGATCGCACGGTTCTAAGAAAATCGTCCGGTGGGAAACCGGCGTCGGGAATGCTGCTAGGAGCAATGGTGCTGCTGCTCCAGGCAGCATTTCCCTTTTTTGGGGCGGAGGCCCGCACATCCCCGGTGCAGGCCGCCGCGAACGACAGCGCTCGACACGACAAAGTCATCATGCTCGTCGTCGACGCACTGTCCGTGGATGATTTTACCGCACATCGTTGGACCCACTTGCGCGCCGTGGCCTCCCACGGAGCCATTGGCCTCATGAGTACGCGCGCGGCTGGACCGCACACGTCTCCAGCCGCCCACGTCACCATCGGCGCCGGGGCCAGAAGCCGCGCCGGTTCGCTCACCGGTTTGACGCTCATGTCCGATGAAGTGTACGGTGGAGCACCCGCCGCTCGGCTATATGAAACGTTGACAGGACTGTCCCCTACCGGCGCCGTCGCGCTGTTTATCGGCTTGTCCCAGCTGTTGAGCTTGGCAGGCTTTGCTGTCCCGACGTTCTCCGACTCCGGCGAACTCGCCGGACCCACGACTTCGCTGCCGTCGATGCCCGGTGCTCTCGGGCAATCTTTGACGAATGCCGGTCGCAAGACGGCGGCCATCGGCAACTCGGACATTTTTTCCGCCGAAGGCGACAACGTGTCGTGGACCCCTCGCCGCCATGCCGCGCTGTTGGCCATGGATGCGTACGGCCGCGTCCCGCTGGGCGACGTAGGAAGGTCAATGCTGCTGGACGATCCGGACTGGCCGTTCGGTTTGCGCACCGATTACGAGGCGACGTGGGATACGTTTGTGTCCGTATTTGACGAAGCCGATGTCATCGCCGTCGAGCTGGGGGATTTAGCCAGGCTGGATGCTTATTCAGATTGGATGCCTCCGGAGCGGATGGGGCG